>CACFEW010000001.1 GCA_902565385.1 uncultured Pelagibacteraceae bacterium
CAATTAAGTTTATGCAAATGGCGATAGAATATGAGGCTAATAGGCAAGTTGATTTAATAGAAGAGGGCAAAACTATTGATCAAGAAACAAGGCTTTTTGATACGAAAAAAAATGAGACAAGGTCAATGAGATCAAAAGAAGACGCTCATGATTATAGATATTTTCCGGACCCTGATTTATTACCTTTGGAGGTTTCGGAAAAATTTATTGAAGAACTTAAAAATGATATTCCAGAACTTCCAGATGATAAAAAGAAAAGATTTATTGAAGAGTTTAAATTGTCTTCTTATGAAGCCAATATTTTAGTGTCTGATATTGCTACTGCAAAATACTTTGAAGAGGTTGTAGCTAAAATGGGTAAAAACAAAGATATTAAGTTGGCAGTCAATTGGATTACAGGAGAACTATTTGCTGTTTTAAATAGCAAAGGTTTAGAAATTTCTCAAAGTCCAGTGAGTGCTAAGAATTTCGCTATTTTGATAAATCTTATTAAGAATGGAACCATCTCAGGAAAGATAGCAAAAACTGTTTTTGAATTGATGATAGATGGTGATAAAGATCCTCAAAAGATTGTGGAGGAAAAAGGATTAAAACAACAAAGTGATCCAAAAGCTTTAGAGGCATTAATTGACAAAATAATTAATGACAATAGAGAAAAAGCCATTGAATATAAACAAGGTAAAGAAAAATTATTTGGTTTTTTTGTTGGTCAAGCAATGAAAGCATCAGGTGGAAAAGCTAACCCTCAATTAATAAATGAGATCCTAAAGAAAAAATTATAAGGTTATGGGTTCAGACCTTAATATCACAAAACATTTACAA
The DNA here is from genome assembly GCA_902565385.1 of uncultured Pelagibacteraceae bacterium. GTDB lineage: Bacteria > Pseudomonadota > Alphaproteobacteria > Pelagibacterales > Pelagibacteraceae > Pelagibacter. Next base: position 823 of record CACFEW010000001.1, read on the forward strand.
GATTATATTCTAAAGAATGGTCTGAGATTACATCCAATTCAAAAAGAAATAATAGATTACAACTTATCACTTGGTGATTCAAAAAGAATGCAAATATCTATTTCTCAATGTCAATTTCTACATCTGATTATTAAAGTTTCTAAAATTAAAAAAGTCCTAGAAATAGGAACTTTTACAGGTTTAAGTACATTATCCATGGCATTAGCCTTACCAGATGAAGGCAGTATAATTGCATTAGATAAAAATGTGGAAACAACCAAAGTTGCACAAAGCTTTTTTAAAAAGGCCAATCAAGATCATAAGATTAAAACAATTATCAAACCAGCATTTGAAACTTTAATGAGTATAAGAAGTGAAAAATTTGACTTAGTTTTTATTGATGCAGATAAAATGAATTACAAAAAATATTATGAAATTTCTTTAGATTTATTGAATAAAGAGGGTTTAGTGATAATCGATAATGTATTATGGCATGGGGAAGTTGTTAACAAAGATATAAATGACAAAATTACAAAAAGTATTAGAGATTTGAATGATTTTATCTCTAAGGATACAAGAGTTGAAAAGGTCATGGTGCCTTTTGGTGATGGAATGACTGTTTGTAGGAAGATTTAATGTTCACTGTATTTGGTTTTTATAAATTTCAAAAAATAAATGATTTAAAAAAAAATCAAAAAAAATTGAGCAATCTTTTAACTAATAAAAAAATAAATGGATCAATTATCATATCCAAAGAGGGTTTAAATGGATCTATATCAGGAAAAAATAAGGATATTAAGGCTACAATTATTAAATTAAAAAAAATTTTGAATATTAAAGAATTTGATAGTTTCAATAATTCAATAAGTAAATTTAAACCTTTTCATAAACCTAAAGTGAAAATTAAAAAAGAAGTTGTTCCAATGGATCTTAAAATGTTGAATAGAATCAAAAAAAAAAATACTCATATTGATCCAACAAAATGGAATAAATTAATTAATAAAAAAGAAACCCTTTTATTAGATGCAAGAAAACCCTTTGAACATAAAGTTGGATCTTTTAAAAAATCTATAAATCCAAAAATAGATAACTTTAGAAATTTTCCAAAATATCTAAAAAAATTAAAAAAAGATCAAACGATAGCTATGTTTTGCACTGGTGGAATTAGATGTGAAAAAGCCTCCGTATATTTAGAAAAAAAAGGTTTTAAAAATATTTACCAATTAAAGGGCGGAATTCTAAATTACTTAAAGAAAATTAAACAAAAAAATAGTTTATGGAAAGGTGAATGTTTTGTATTTGACAACAGAGTAAGTTTAAAACATGGACTTGCTCAGGGAACTTATTCAATTTGTGGTGGATGTAGAGAACCAATCTCTGTCAAAGATAAAAAATCTAGAAAATATGAGGAGGGTGTAACTTGTCCTAATTGTTTTGATAAACTCTCAAAAAACCAAAAATCTCGTTTTAGAATGAGACAAAGTCAGATATACAAGGCAAAGCTATTAGGAAAAAAATATAATTTTCAAAAAGAATTTAACTAAGGATTTATTTGTCGCAATCTTTCAAATTAACTAAAGATCCAATATGGTTTTTATTGAGAAAAGTGACTATTCCAGCAAGTGTTGGCTCATTATTTCAAACCTTTTATAATCTAGTAGACACATGGTTCGCAGGAAGAATATCTGCTGAAGCAATAGCAGCGATCGCAAAATCTTTTCCAATTTATTTTACTATAATTGCAATAGGTGTTGGATTAACTGCTGGAACTAATACTTTAATAGGTAATAATTTAGGTGCCAACAATAAGAGGAAGGCATCGCTATTTGTTGCTCAATCAATTATTTTTGCAATATTTTTATCCATACTAGTTACTTTTTTTGGTTTGAATGTTTCGGATTTTTTACTTTCTCTTATGGGATCAGACCAAGAGGCAATTATATTAACTAGAAAATATCTAGATGTAATTTTTTACGGAACTATAATTGTTTTGATACAAATTTCCTTAAATGGAACACTAAATGCACAAGGGGATACAAAAAGTTACAGAAACGTTTTAATTTTTAGTTTCTTTTTAAATATTTTTCTAAATCCATTATTTATTTTTGGTTATGGTTTTATTCCAGCATTTGGTATAGCTGGACTTGCAATAGCTACTGTAGTGGCTCAGTTTATTGGTCTTTTATATTTGGCATATAAAGTTTATTGTTGTGAATTAAAACAATATCTTAAGCCTGAGTGTTTTATTCCAAAATTTGATCTTCTAGGAGAACTTTTGTATCAGACAATTCCTGTAATGTTTAGCATGTTGTTAATTGGTGTAGGTTTGTTCAATATTCTTTACTTCATTGGTCAATTTGGAGACTTGGCAACTGCTGGTTATGGTGCTGCTTTAAGAATTGAACAAGTTTTTTTACTTCCTGTAATTGGATTAAATACAGCGGTATTATCTATAGGGGGACAAAATTTTGGTGCAAAAAATTACGATAGATTAAGAGAATTATATAGAAAAGCGCTTTTGTTTGGATCATCCTTTATGATCTGTGCAGGTATAATAATTTTTTTTGGTGCAGAGTTTTTAGTTTCATTATTTACGGACAACTCTGAGGCTATTAAGCATGGCGCAATATATCTAAAAGTCGCCGCATTAATCGGTCCAATTTATCCAGTCTTTTTCATAACCACTGCCGTATTCCAAGCAGTCAAAAAACCATTGTATAGTCTCTATTTAAGTATTCTAAGATTAACAGCCCTTCCATTTTTAAGTTTATGGTATGTAATTAATATTAAAGGAGGTGATTACGAGGATATTTTTTATACAATTTTAGTAACAAATTGGTTTATGGGAATTGCAGTTCTAATATTTATTGGGTATTTTTTGAATAATGTTTTCAAACAAAATAAAAGTCTTTTTACTTACTAGTATTTGTCTAATATTTTTCTTTGTCACATACCTTGATGTAAAATTTAGTGAAATAAAGGTTGTAGATGGAGATACTATTCATTTAAACAATGAAAAAATTCGTTTTAGTGGCATTGATACTCCTGAAATTAAACAAATTTGTAATAAGAATAATGAGGTAATTGAATGCGGGATCCAAGCAAAACAATTACTTATTAACAGGATAGGTAAAAACAAAGTAAAATGTGTTAAGGAGGGTGTAGATAGATTTAAGAGAATTTTAGCTGAATGTTTTGTAAATAATCAAAGTCTATCTAAGTATCTTGTTCGAGAGGGTTATGCCTTTGCTTACAGGAAATATTCAACAAAATACGTTCCAGATGAGGATTATGCCAAAAAAAATAAAAAAGGTATGTGGTCAATGACTTTTGAATATCCATGGGACTATAGAAGAAAAAATTAATCTTTTTGCAATTTTTTTTCTAATTTTCTAACAAGATAAGAAACGATTAGTATTAAGACTAAATATTCAAGAATTAGAAATGTATATATTTCAAGTGGCCGATAAGTCGTCACAACTAATTCGTTTGCTTTTCTAGTTAAATCTCCAATACCAATTATCGATACAAGAGAGGACATCTTAAGCACATATACAAATTGATTACCAATAGCTGGTAAAATATTCTTTATTGCCTGAGGTAGAATTACTAATCTTAATTTTCTAAAAAAACTTAATCCTAAAGAGCTTCCAGCTTCCCATTGTGATTTTTTTATTGAATTAATTCCTGCTCTAAATATTTCTGCTTGGAAAGCACTTTCGCTAATTGACAGCGCTATGATACCAGAGACGAATGGACTAAAACTTATACCTGTCATGATTGGAAGACCATAATAAATCCATAAAATTAAAACTAGTAAAGGAATTGCTCTTACAATCTCAACATAACCAATATTAAGGTAGGTTAAGAATTTACTCTTAGCCAGTGATGGAATAGCGACTAAAAGGCCAAGAATAATAGAAATAATTATCGAGACTATACTAATATAAATAGTAGTTGTTAAACCACTTAATAAAAACTTTAGATTAGTTAACCCCTCTATGTTGTTTGGTGATAAGATTAACCAGTTTAATTCACTTTTACCACATGAGGTTAATGGGAAAATTAGAATTAATAATAAAAGATTTTTCACTCCTTAACTTATAAAGAATAAAAAATTAATTACTAATTTTTTATAAGCTCTTTAAATTATATTTAGCTAATAACTTTGTGAAGAAGCCTGAAGATTTTTTGTCTTTAATCCATTTATTGACATAATCATTCCACTTAGTATCACCCTTTGGTACCATCATTGCTAAAAATGCTGGATTTTTTCCACCATCTGGAACGATTGCTAACTGAGGATATTTTATGACCAATTTATTTGCCTCTGTTGAACTTGTAATATTACCATCAGCTCTACCTGCCAAGACTTCTTGAAAGTCTCTCGCAGGTGCTTCAATTGAGTTTAATTTTGATTTTGGGAAAAATTCTTTTGCCTTTTCCTCTTGAGAAGTACCTAGAGTAGTTGCAATAGTTACATTTGAATTATTAAGCGAGTCCCAAGTTGGAAATTTTTTTAAGTTCTTTTTTAGAACAAGTGGCACAGTAGCATATTTGTAATAGGTATCGGTAAAACCAGCTACTTCAGCTCTCTTCGGCGTTTTTGTAACACTAGTTGAAATATCATATCTTGCAGATGTTATTCCTGAAACAATAGTTTTCCATTCTGCAGGCACGAACTCAATTTTAACACCCATATCTTTAGCTAATTGATTCATAACATCGATATCGAAGCCTTTATATTTGTTAGTTGCAGGATCTTTGACTGTCATAGGATCCCAATCTCCAGTAGTACCAACTTTAAGTACTCCAGAAGTCAAAATTTTATCTAGATTAGACTCTGCGTTAAGTGAGAAGGGTAAAAGAGCAAATAATGCTACTAAAAATAATTTTTTCATGTTTTTATTTAACTTATTTGAGATCTAAATGTGACTATAATCTTGACGCACTATCATTCATCCATGCGAATAAGTGCTCAGAAAATGAGCGTCTTACAAATAAATTCACTTCATTATTATTTTGATTATGAATGATTACATCTATTTTTGCGAGAATTGTTTGGGTCACTGAGCCAATTTTACCCTTAAAATCATTAAAATTAAAAGGAGAGCCTGTTTGAAACAAATCATATATCTTGTCCCCTTTAAGATTAATCCTCACGAATTGGTCTGTGACATCCACCACAGCTCCTAAATTTAATTTAGATATGTTTTTATTCAAAAGTGTTTCAGTTTCATAAGAATTTGTATTTTCTTTAACAAAGTCATTTGAAAAAATCATCCATTCATCAGGACTCAACCATAGAGCGGTCAATTTTTCACTTTGAGTGGAAGTATTAGCTTTTGTAGGCAAAACCATGTTTAAAGATTTACCAACAGCTGATAAAAATTCTCTTTTTTTACCTCTTACTATCAATTTCATAACAGGTTTAACCTCGTTCATTTGTAGACCTTGATATGATTTTTCCTCTTTAATTGTATGGCTATAATTTAGCATTTAATTTTTCACCTTCTTTATCTAAAAAAACTGGATCAGCTACAGTTACATTAATATTCTTATTTTCCATTGGTATGATCAATTTTTGCCCCAACATATTTTTTCCACCTTTTACAACACCTAATGCGATCGACTTTTTTAAATTTGGGCTGTAATAACTTGAGGTTACATGGCCAAGCATTTCAATAGGTGATTTTTTTATATCAGCAACTATCTGTGCGCCTTCTTCCAAAACTTCATCAGGATTTTCTGTCAATAAACCAACTAATTGTTTTCTATCTTCTCTAATAGTGTCAGATCTATATAATGATCTTTTTCCAATAAAATCATATTTCTTTTTGCTTACTATCCAATCCATCTGTAAATCAATTGGTGTTAGTGTTGCATCAGTGTCTTGACCAACTATTATAAAACCTTTTTCTGCTCTTAATAAGTGCATCGTTTCGGTTCCATAAGGTGTAATATTAAAATCTTTACCTGCTTCCATACATTTTTCCCAAACAGATTTACCAAAGTTTGCTTGGATATTAATTTCATAACTATGTTCCCCAGTAAAACTGATCCTCATCACTCTACATTTAATATTTTCAATTTTTGCATTTTTAAATGACATATGTGGAAATTTTTCATCAGAAAGATCTAAATTAGGAATAACTTTTGAAACAATTTTTTTACTATTAGGTCCACAAACACTTATTGTAGCATAATGATCAGTTACAGATGATAAATAGACATCTAATTCAGGCCATTCTGTCTGAAGATAATCTTCAAGTTTTCCTAACACGTTAGCTGCACCACCAGTTGTAGTCGTCATAATATAATGATTTTCACCCAATCTAGTTGTAACGCCATCATCATAAACCATTCCATCTTCATTTAGCATTAAACCATAACGACATTTACCTACAGCTAGTTTTGACCAAGCGTTAGTGTAAACACGATTTAAAAATTCCGAGGCATCAGTACCTTGAATATCAATCTTTCCTAATGTAGAAGCATCTAGAATACCTGCTGAATCTCTAGCAGCTTTACTTTCTCTTTGCACTGCTTGATGCATATTTTCATTATCCTTTGGATAGTACCAAGCTCTTTTCCATTGACCAACGTTTTCAAATTCAGCGTTGTTGGCAACATGCCAATCATGTATCGGAGTACGTCTGAATATATCAAAAAATTCTCCTACATTTCTTCCAACAATAGTTCCAAAAGTAAGAGGTGTATAAGGAGGTCTAAAAGTTGTAGTTCCGTGTTCACCCATTTTAGTTCCCGCTGTTTCTGAGATAATTCCAAGAGCATGCATATTACCAAGTTTACCCTGGTCAGTTCCCATACCAGTAGTAGTGTATCTTTTTACATGTTCTATAGATCTAAACCCCTCTCTTAGAGCTAATTTAATATCTTTTGCTGTTGCATCGTTTTGATAATCAACAAAAGATTTGGTTTTCCCTATGGATTTATCAGATGGTAATAACCAAATATTTCTCTTTGATTGATTTAAACCTGAGATAGTTTCAACAGTTTTGTATTCAGAATTATCAATATCAAGAAACTTTTTAATAGAAGATAAGGTATTTTTTATTATTTCCTCTAAACCAAAGTCTCCATTACAAGAACCAATGCTGATTTGATCTGAGGGATAAAAATTAGGAATAAAGACTTGATCTTCCTCTCTAAATTTTAATTTACCTCCTGATTGTGTAAACAAGTGTACTGCTGGGGTCCAACCGCCAGATACACCTAAACAATCACAATTCAACTTAGTTTTGTCACCAATAACTGTTTGACCATCTTTTGAAAGTTTCATAATGGATATTTTATTAATTCTTCTATATCCGTAAGTATCAACAATGGAGTAGCCTTTATAAATTTTAATATTATTTTTCTCAACTTCATATGAAATTTTAGAGTCAATTTGTTCTCTATTATCAATTATTGCGTTAATTTTAATTCCTCTTTGAATTAAACTCATGGCTGTTTCATATGCCGTATCGTTATTGGTAAAAAGAATATTATTTTCACCACAAGCCACACCATATAAATCAATATATTTTTTAATTGCTGAAGATAAAAGTATCCCTGGACGATCATTATTATCAAATATTAAAGGTCTTTCTATAGAGCCAGTAGCTGTGATTACTTTTTTAGCTCTAATTTTTAATAATCTTTGTCTTACTTTATTTTCTCTTTGATTAATTGGTAAATGATCAGTGAGATTTTCACGAGCCAATAAAAAGTTGTATCCATGAAATGCTGCAACGCTTGTTCTTGTTTTTATTTCTAAATTTTCTATTTTAGATATTTCGTTGATTTCTTTTTCTAACCATGAACTTGTTATTTGATTATTAATTTTTGAAAATTCTGAGTTATCATAAATAGAAGATCCACCCAAATAAGATTTTTCATCTACTAAAAGAGTCTTAAAACCATTTTTAGCAGCCATTTTAGCAGCCATTATTCCTGATATACCTGCTCCGATAACCAAAACATCACAATGAATATATTTATGTTCATATATGTCTGGATCAGCGACTTTAGGTGATTTACCTAAACCTGCAGATTTTCTAATAAAGTACTCATACTTTTCCCAGAAACTTGCAGGCCACATAAAAGTTTTATAATAAAAACCTGCGGGTAAGATAGGAGATAAAAGATTATTAATTCCTCCAATATCAAAATTAACGCTTGGCCAACAATTTTGACTAGATGCAACTAAACCTTCATAAATTTCAACCTCAGTAGCTCTTACATTGGGTTCAGTTCTTGAGGAATTATCATGCAATTGAATAATTGCATTTGGTTCTTCAGAACCTGATGTCATAATTCCTCGAGGTCTATGATATTTGAAACTTCGTCCAACAAGATGAATGCCATTAGCCAATAAAGCTGATGCTAGAGTATCACCTTTAAAACCAAAATATGTTTTGTTATTAAATTTAAAAGAAACACGATAAGTTTCATCAATGAATTTGCTTGTTTTAAATCTTAAATTATTAGTCATTTTACTTTACTGGTGGTTTTTCACCCATTTTGTATACTGCTTTTATTTGGTCGTTTGACGTATCCCTAACCATATTGAACCATTTTCTACAACCATGAACATGATTCCATCTTTCAAATTGAATTCCTTTTATATTTTTTCTCATAAACAAATATTCTGCCCATTCATCATCACTTAGTTCTGTAGGTTGTTTTGGCCTTACAATATGTGCTTCACCACCAGCTTTGAATTCGCTTTGTTCTCTCTCACCACAAAAAGGACAATTAATTAAAAACATTAGTGTGCAACAGCAGCTGCACCATGTTCATCAACTAGATCACCACTTACAAATCTATTTATATTAAACGCAGCATTTAATTTATGAGGTTCATCATTTGCAATTGTGTGAGCAAATAAATCCCCTGAGCCAGGTGTAGCTTTAAAACCTCCAGTTCCCCAACCACAATTAAAGTACAAACCCTTAATTGACGTTTTACTTATGATTGGACTTGCATCAGGACATATATCAACTATTCCACCCCACTGACGAAGCATTCTCATTCTGCTAAATATTGGATACAGTTCTAAAATTGCATTTAAAGTTCCTTCCACAATATCATGACTTCCTTTTTGAGAGTAAGACACATAATCATCAGTTCCTGCTCCAATAACCAATTCTCCCTTATCAGATTGGCTAACATATGCATGAACAGCGTTAGACATTACAACTGTATCTATTATCGGTTTTACTGGTTCAGACACTAAAGCTTGAAGTGGTTTACTTTCTAAAGGTAATTTCAATCCAGCCATATTCGCTATTACACTGGAGTGACCAGCTGCTACAACTCCAATTTTTTTTGTTTTGATAAATCCTTTAGTTGTTTCAATTCCTTCAACTGTATCACCATTTCTTTTTATTCCTTTTACTTCACAATTTTGAATTATATCAACACCCATTTCATCAGCACCTCTTGCATATCCCCAAGCAACAGCGTCATGCCTAGCTGTACCGGCTCTTCTTTGAAGAGTTCCACCTAAAACTGGATAACGAATATCCTGTGAGGTATTTATAATTGGACAAAATTTTTTAACTTCTTCGGTATTTAAATAAACTGCATCAATACCATTCAATCTATTTGCGTGAGTTCTTCTTTTTAAATCCCTAACATCTTGCAAATTATGTGCAAGATTCATAACTCCTCTTTGACTAAACATAACATTATAATTTAATTCTTGAGATAAACCTTCCCAAATTTTAAGAGCATGATCATATAGACCTGCACTTGCATCCCATAAATAATTTGATCTAATTATTGTAGTATTTCGACCAGTATTTCCTCCGCCTATCCAACCTTTTTCAACAACAGCAATGTTCTTCATGTTATGTTTTTTTGCTAAATAATAAGCAGTTGCAAGACCATGTCCTCCACCACCAACTACTATCGCGTCATATTCTTTTTTAGGCACAGGATCCTTCCAAGCTTTCTCCCAATTTTCATGATAAGAAAAAGCGTTTTTTATAAGTGTAAATATTGAATACTTATTTTTCATAATTATTGAATAATTACTTTATAAATATTGATTATTCAATACAATCAGAAGTGACAAATTTATTGGAAGAGTGGGTGAGAGGCTGAAACCAGTCGTTTGCTAAATGACCGTGCGAGGAAACTTGTACCGAGGGTTCGAATCCCTCCTCTTCCGCCATTTTTAGTATAAAGGATCATCCTTAAAGAAATTTATCATTGTAACTGGCTTTTGAGCTAAAATATAACGATAGACGTTGTAGTTCTCCAGTACTCTTTGCACATAATTTCTTGTTTCTTTAAATTTGATTAATTCAATCCAGTTTACATAATCAATTTGGTTCTTTTGTGGATTTTTATTTATTTTTTTCCAATATCTGACTCTTTTAGGTCCGGCATTATAAGCCGCGATTGCAAACGGATAAGCGCCATCATATTCTAAAATTAGGCCAGCTATATAGTGAGAACCTAAATTGATATTATATTCTGCATCTCTTGTTAATCTAGATTTTGAATAAGGAAGTTTTGCTTGTTTAGCAACTACTTTTGCCGTGTAAGGCATGAGCTGCATTAATCCTTTTGCTCCTGCGTGACTGTTAGCACTTAAATCAAATTCACTTTCTTGTCTAATTATTGACAGTATAAATGCAGTATCAGGAATTTTTCTTCCATTTATGTAATTTGGAGTACTTATAATTGGATAATTATATTTGTTATGAAATCTTTTTTCATATGATGCAATTTTTGCTATTTGAATTGCAAAATCAAATCTATCAATGCTTGTTGCTAATTCTGCTGCTAAAACTTCACTACCATTATTTATATCATCATTAGCCAAATGTCTTAAAATATGTTTTGTATATTTGTCTTCATTCAGCTCATCAAGAAGATAAACTGTTTTGACCAATTCTTTTTTAAAAAAGTAGTCTCTATATTCTTTTGAAACTTCAATATCTTTAGATAATTCAAAAGGTTGATTAGGATTTAACTCCATAAATGCTAACTGACCATAATATGTAGTTAGAAAATTAGTTGCTTTACCAAACCATTCATTAGCTAATTCATTTTTACCAAGTTTCTGATAAGTTTTAGCTAACCAATAGGCTCCTCTAGAAGTACTTATCGGGTAACCAACATTATTATAAAAATTTTCAAAATGATCCTTAGCTAGTAAAGGATCATCTAAAAAACTTAATGCTATCCATCCACTCATCCATTCTGCGGCCGCATACTCGGGTCCATCAGTCAAAGCATGATTACTTGCAATTTTATAGGCTAATGCAAATTTTTTTTTATAAATTAACGATCTTGAAATGATTTCTCTTTCAAACCACCACTTATCTGGTCTGACCAAATAATCTTTAGTATTTTTAATTTTTACTAAAATTTCAACAGAACTATCTACTCTTCCTCTTTTTCTTCTCCATTTTAATCTATCGTAATTTAAACCTGCATCATTTTTAAATTTAGCTGGGACTTTCGAAATAGCATTATCTACACCATAAGATTTACTCATTAATAATTGTCTAGCCGTATAAAGTAACTGATAATCTTTAGGTAAATATCTTAATAATCTTTTTAAATCCCAGTATTTATTATTCCAAGCCAAGTAATCTGCTCTTTTAATATAATCATCCGCATCAAGATACTTTTTGAATTTTTTTCTATAAAATCTTAATTCAGATTTGCTTAATTCGGCAGTAATCCATCCTTCTTTAATATATGAAATACCTTTTTGTGTATTACCATTTAGAATTATGCTTTCTCCAAGTATCATTTTTCCAAAACCGCTTAGAGGTTCATCAACACCGAACCAATCAATAATTTTTTTGGGCGAAATAGTGTCTGTAGAAAGTTTATGCTCTGCTAAATATTTTAGTCTTCCCAATCTTGGATAATCCTCATTTTTGTCTATAAAAGTTTTATAATCGTAATATGATGATTTGTTTCCTTTAGTTAGCAGATGTCTCCATTGTATGAAATTATAGATTGATTTATCTCTGGCTCTTTTTGCTGTTTTCAATGCGGCAGGCCATTTTGCTTGTTTCATTTCTGAAATGGCCTTTTTCGCAATTTCGAAATCTTTCTTGTTATAATATTTGGATTTTTTTGCTGTATCAGTTTTTTTGGTTCCAGCTATTAAAGGTTTCTTTTTGGGTAGAATAATACCTAAGTCTTTCTCAGCTTTTAACTTTATTTCACCCTCAGGCTTTTTTTTAATTTCCTCTACTATTTTTTTAGGAATCGGTTTTGGCAGAGGCTTCATTACATCAATTAATAATTTCTGATCTTTTTCCTCTTTAGTTTGGATTGGTTTCTTTAAAGGTATTATTTCTGCAGAAAATAAAATAGTATTAGTAGAGAAGAAAAATAAATTGATAAAAAATATGAATTTTTTTAGCATAATCTTTTAGTATATGAATCCACAAACTATGTTATAAGTATTTATGTTCAAAGGATCAAATGTTGCTTTAGTCACTCCATTTAAAAATGATAAACTTGATGATGAAACTTACATTAAGTTAATCCATTTTCATATTGAAAATGGGACAAATGGTTTGGTTCCTGCCGGAACAACTGGTGAGTCTCCAACTTTAAGCCATAATGAGCATGAAAGGGTAATTGATTTGTGTGTCAAAGAAAGTAATGGAAAATTACCTGTATTTGCTGGTACTGGTTCAAACTCTACCGAGGAAGCGATATCATTGACTACTCATGCTGAAAAAATGGGGGCAGATGGAGCTTTAATTGTAACTCCATATTACAACAAGCCTACTCAAGAGGGACTTTATCAACATTATAAAGCTATCAATGATAAATGTGGAATTCCAATTCTTATTTATAACATTCCTGGAAGATCAGTGATTGATATGTCAGTTGAAACAATGGCAAGACTATTTGAATTGAAAAATATTATTGGTGTTAAGGATGCAACAGGAGATTTAACAAGAGTAGATAAAACATTAAAAAAATTAGGCAAAGATTTTATACAATTAACAGGAAATGATGATAACGCTTTAGAGTTTAATCGAAAAGGTGGAGTAGGTGCTATAAGTGTAACAGCTAACATTGCTCCAAAACTTTGTTCTGATTTTCAAAGATTTTCAAAATCTAATAATGATAATGAAATTAAAGAGGCTGAGAGATTAAATGAAATATTGCAGCCTGTTCACCACGCTATGTTTGTTGAAAGCAATCCTAGCCCAGTTAAGTACGCTGCAAAATTATTAGATTTGTGTCATGATGATGTAAGATTACCATTAGTAAAAGTAACAGACACTACCAAAGAAATTGTTAAAAAGGCTCTCCATACAGCTAAATTAATTTAATGAATAAAAAAACCAATTCTGGTTTAAAAATAATATGTTTGAATAGAAAGGCCAGCTTTAATTATTTTTTTGAAGATTTATTAGAAGCTGGAATTGTCCTCAAAGGCTCTGAGATTAAATCAATTAGAGAAGGAAAAGTTAATATTGCAGATTCATATGCTGTTGAAAAAGATGGTGAGTTGGTTTTAATTAATTCTCATATAGCATCTTATAAACAAGCCAGTTATTCTAACCACAATCCAACAGATGAAAGAAAGTTACTTTTAAATAAACGGGAAATAAACAAATTAATAGGAAAAATACAAAGAGACGGTCTTACGATTGTTCCTACTAAAATGTATTTTAAAAAAGGAAAAGCAAAAATTGAACTTGCGATAGCAAAAGGAAAAAAACTTCATGATAAAAGAGCAAGTAAAAAAGATAGGGATTGGAATCGTGACAAATCAAGATATTTTAGAAAATCAAGCTAATCGTATATATTTAGGTATAGGTTCAAATTTAGGAAATAGAAGAAATAAAATTGAACAAGCTAAATATGAGTTATCTTTAAGAAATATTAGACTTGTCAAATCATCAAATTTTTATGAGAGTTTATCATGGCCAGATGAAAGTAAACCTAAATACTTAAATATTGTCTTAGAAGTCATTTCTGATTTAAAACCTTTAGAATTACTTAAAGTATCTAAAGATATTGAAATCAGTCTCGGTCGTAAAAAAAGGTATAAAAATGCCCCTCGAGAATGTGATATAGACATAATTGATTATAAAAGTAAAAAGGTTAGTAAAAAAATTCATTTACCTCATCCAAGGATGCATAATAGAAATTTTGTTCTTTTTCCATTATTTGAATTAAATAAAAATTGGAAACACCCAATTTCCAAAGATCACATTAAAAAGCTCATTATATCATTACCAAATAGAGACATAAGATCTATTAAACAAATCTGAAATAATGATATAATAATAAGTATGCTTAATTCAGATGATTTAATAAATAAAGTAAAAGGATATAATAAGTTTTTAAATCCAGATAGATTAAATAAGGCTTATGACTTTGCGGTAAAGGCGCATAGTAATCAAAAAAGAGCCTCAGGTGATCCGTATTCAGTTCATCCAATTGAAGTAGCAAATATATTAACTGATTTAAAATTAGATAGTGCAACTATAACAACGGGTTTATTACACGATACAATAGAGGATACATATGCAACTTATGAAACTATTAAAGGTGAATTTGGAGACGAAGTTGCAGATTTAGTTGATGGTGTTACAAAAATATCTGCTCTTGAAAATAATGCATCATCTAATTCCAAAGCAGAAAATTTTAGAAAATTAATTTTAGCAACCTCAAAAGATATTAGAGTTTTATTAGTGAAAATTGCTGATCGACTACATAACATGAGAACTATAAAAGCAATTTCAAAAGAGGAAAAAAGAAAAAGGATTTCCCAAGAAACTATGGAAATCTATGCCCCGTTGGCGGACAGGATGGGAATGCATAGAATTAGAGATGAGTTAGAAGATCTATCTTTTGAAATTTTAAATAATGAAGCTAGATCTTTAATTCAAAAAAGACTTGATGAAATAAAATTAGATAAAAAAGATATTTTTGAGACCTTATCAACTGAAATAAGAAAATTATTAGATCAAAATCAAATTTCTTCAAAAATTTACGGAAGAGAAAAAACACCTTTTTCAATTTGGAGAAAAGTTCAGAAAAAAAGAGTTTCTTTGGAACAAATTACCGATATCATTGGATTTAGAATTATTTTGGATAATGTTGATGACTGTTATAAAACCTTAGGAATAATTCACAAAGAGTATAATTGTATACCTGGGAAATTTAAAGATTATATATCTTCAGCAAAAATTAATGGCTATAAATCAATTCATACCGCAGTTATTGGATCTAATAGAAAACCCATAGAAATTCAAATAAGAACTAAAGAAATGCACGATTTCGCTGAGAGGGGAATAGCTTCTCATTGGCAATATAAGTCCTCAGAAAAATTTAACTCTCTTACCTGGAAAGAGTATGATTGGTTGAAAGATTTGGTCGAAATTATAGAAAAAAATGAAAATCCTGAACACTCTTACGAATATACTAAACTTCAAATGTTCCAGGAAAATGTTTTTTGTTTTACTCCTAAAGGTTCAGTAATCAAATTACCTAAAGATGCAACCGCAATAGATTTTGCTTATGCTGTCCATACAAAAATTGGTGATACAGCAGTTGGATGTGAAATTAATGGAAATAAAAGTGAACTTCAGTCAATTTTAAGAAATGGGGATAGAATAAAGATAATTACATCAAAAAATCAATCACCATCACTACACTGGATACCAACAACAAAAACTGGAAAAGCCAGAGCTGCAATAAGAAGATATTGGCACGATAGAGGTGAGGAGAAGCAGGAAAGAATAAAAAAATATAATACCACTTTGTGGATTTCATTACCTGATAAACCTGGACAATTAGGAAATGTAAGTTCATTAATTGGTGAGCATAAATTAAATATTTCAAATTTAGTAATGGCTGGAAAGAAACCTGACTATATCAATTTTAAATTTCAGCTGATAATAAGAGATTTGAAAAATTTTACTAATTTTATTGCAGAGCTTAAACAAAAAGGTATAAAATTTAAGATAATTAGACACGAAGATAAAAGAAATGCTTTCACACAAAAAATCCTTAGATATTTTAAGAAAGACTAATGCATTATTAGAGGGACACTTCATTTTATCTTCTGGATTACATTCTTCAAAATATATCCAGTGTGCTAAACTTTTAAGTTATCCATCAAAAGCAGAAAAAATATGTAAATCATTGGCTTTTAAAATCAAAAAAAATTTTAGAAAATTTGATTTAATTTTGGCACCAGCCATTGGTGGTATTGTGATTGGTTACGAGATTGGTAGGATTTTAAGGAAAGAAACGATTTTTTGTGAAAGAGTTAAAGGTAAATTTACCTTGAGAAGAGGTTTTAAAATTAAAAAAGGTTCTAAAGTTATTATTATTGAAGATGTAATAACAACAGGAAAATCTAGTATGGAATGTGTAAAATTAATAAAAAAATCTAATGCAATATTAGTGGGTTTTGCCACAATTATAGACAGATCATCAAAAAAAACATTGAAAATAAAAAAAAAAATAATTTCACATCTTAAAATTGAAGTACCAACTTATAAACCAAACAAAATACCAAAAGAATTAGACTCAATTCCTATTTCAACGCCAGGAAGCAGATTTATTAAGTGAAACGATTAGGTGTAAATATTGATCATGTTGCGACAGTTCGAAATGCTAGAGGTGAAATTCATCCTGACCCTTATAAAGCTGCATTATTTGTTAAAAAAAAGGGTGCAGACTCAATTACTATACACCTTCGAGAAGACAGGAGACACATAAGAGATTTAGACGCAAAAAAAATTTGTTCAATAAAAAAATTGTTAGTAAATTTAGAAATTTCAACAAATAGTAATATCGTAAAAAACGCTTTAAGAATAAAACCAAAATTTATTTGTATAGTACCTGAAAATAGAAATGAAATAACTACTGAAGGTGGTTTAGATTTAAAGAAAAATAAAAATAAAATTAAAAAAATTATATCACAATTTAAAAAAAAAAATATTAGAACAAGTTTATTTATAAACCCAAATATAAAAGATATTTATTTGTCTAAAGAAATAGGTGCTGATTGTATTGAAATACATACAGGACATTTTTCTAATCTGATAAAATCAAAAAAATCTTTCATTAAGGAATTTTTAAAGATTAAGAAATGTGCAATATTAGCATCGAAAATTGGGGTGGAGGTACATGCCGGACATGGCCTGGATTTTAAATCTACTAAGATACTAACCAAGATAAATGAAATAGTAGAATTTAATATTGGGCATTTTATTATTGGTGAGTCTATTTTTTATGGTTTACCATTTGTCATAAAAAAGTTTAAAAAGATTATCAAAAATTAGAATGAAAATTTTAGGTATCGGAGTAGATATTGTTGAAAATAAAAGGCTTAAAAATTCTATTAAAAATAAAAGTTTTATCTCAAGATTATTCACTTTGCTTGAAATTAAAAACTCTAGGTTGGTTAAAGATAAATCTATCTATTTTTCAAAAAAATTTGCAGCAAAAGAATCATTCTCTAAAGCGCTTGGGACTGGATTCAGAAAAGGGTTAAATTTCAAAGATGTTGAAATTTTAAATGATAATTTAGGTAAACCATATTTTAAAATAAATAACAAAACCAAAAAAATTATATTGAAAACATTAAAAGTGAAAAATTTTGATATATTTCTTTCAATATCTGATGAAAAAGAATATTCAATTGCATTTACTATAATTCAGGCAAAAAATGTTTAATAAAAAATTTTTTATAGAAAACTTTAAGACACTTTTTTATGCTTTTATAATAGCTATAATTATTAGATCCTTAATTATTCAACCATTCTATATTCCATCTTCATCCATGGAACCGGGTTTATTAGTTGGAGACAGACTTTTTGTAACAAAATATTCATATGGATACAGCAAGCATTCATTTCCATTTAGTCCACCTATTTTTAAGAATAGAATTTTTTCTAGTAAGCCACAAAGAGGCGATGTAATAGTTTTTAAAACTCCTGCAGATAATAGAACAGATTATATCAAAAGACTTATTGGTTTACCAGGCGATAGAATTCAGTTTATAGACACAAACTTATATTTAAATAATAGTGAAATTTTAAAGTCTAAAATCTCAGAAAAAGATCTGATTTATTGTGGGGATAAGACTATTAATGTTTTTACATTTGAAGAAAAACTACCGAACGGAAAAATATATAAAACCGTTTATCTTAAAAATTTTACTTTTAAAAATTCAGATGTTTTTAGTGTTCCTAATAATCACTATTTCTTTTTAGGTGATAATAGAGATTGTTCAAAAGATAGCAGGTATTTAACTAGTGTGGGTTATGTTCATGAAGATAATTTAGTTGGTAAAGCAAGATTTATTTTTTTTTCATCTGATAGATCAGTTGGTAGTATTTTTGCTTTTTGGAAATGGAACAAATCAATTCGATTTGACAGATTTTTTAAGAAAATTATTTGATGAAAATTGATTATTCTAAACTTGAAAAAAAAATAGATTATAAGTTTAAAAATAAAAATTTACTTGTTCAAAGTCTTACTCATAAAAGTTTTAATAAAATGAATAATAACGAAAAAATAGAATTTTTAGGAGATAGAGTCCTTGGTTTAGTTATCGCAAAAAAACTTTTAGAAATCTATCCAGAAGAAAAGGAAGGTATTTTGGATAAAAAATATGCTTCATTAGTAAATAAAAAGACATGTTTGGAAATTGCCAAAAGTATTAATTTGCAAAATTATATTTTAATTTTTAATCCAAAAAATAGATCAGTTACAATTGAGGATAAGGTGATATCAGATAGTTGTGAAGCTTTAATTGGAGCTATTTACCTTGATAGGGGATTTAATATAACAGAAAAAATTATATTAGAATTGTGGAAAGAAAAGATAAAAGAAAGTGTAATTACTCAAATTGATGCAAAAACAAAACTTCAAGAGTTTTCATTGAAAAAGTTCAAAAGACTGCCTACTTATAAAATAATCTCTAATACCGGCCCAAGACATAAGCCTATATTCAGAGTTGCTGTAAAATTACAAAATACGAAATTTTATAATGGTGAGGGAAAATCTAAAAAAGAAGCAGAGCAGAATGCGGCTTTACTTTGTTTAAATAATAATTTGATTTGATGAATTGGGACGATACAGGTTTTTTGCTTTCAAAAAATAGATATAACGAAAATTCTCTTATTTCGGAATTTTATACTAAAAATCATGGAAAAATATCTGGTATCGTTTTTGGCGGTACTTCAAAAAAAATCAAAAATTATCTTCAAATTGGAAATCAACTATATCTAAATTATAACTCTAAATCTGTGAATAAATTAGGATATTTTAAATTAGAAATCCAAAAAGTTTATTCACCTATATATTTTGAAAATTCTCAAAAACTTTCATGCATTAATTCTGCAATGAGTTTAATTCGTTTATTAACAGCTGAGTCTCAATCTAATATTAAGATATTTAACCTTATTGAGAAATTTTATTTGATACTCTCACATGATGAGTGGTTAAAAGATTATATTTTTTGGGAATTAGAATTACTCAAAACAATAGGTTTTGATTTAGAGTTAAGTAATTTTGCAACCAAAGAGTTATTAGATGATAAAATAATATATGTAGTTAAATCTAAAAATGAAAAAAAGATAATACCAAATTTTTTAATTGATAAGAAAATTGTAGTTAATGATTTGAGTATACTTTTAAATGGATTGAAACTAGTAAGTGATTTTTTAGAAAAAACCATATTAAAACCAAATAATTTAAACTATCCAATTAGCAGAACTCAGTTCATAAATTCATTGAGATAATCAAGGTAAAATTTCATTTAATCTATCTGCGTAATAACTTACTATTGCGTTTGCACCAGCTCTTTTAAAACTCATTAAATTTTCGAATATCGCATCTTTATTTATTATTTTTTTTTCTACAGCATTAGATAACATGCTATATTCACCAGAAACTTGATATGCAAAAACTGGGATTCTAAATTTATTTTTTATTGATCTGATAATATCAAGATATGGTAACCCAGGTTTTACCATGACCATATCTGCACCCTCTTTTATATCTAAAGCCACCTCTCTTATTGCTTCATCATAATTCCTAAAATCCATTTGATAAGTTTTTTTATCTCCTTTTAAGGCAACCTTAGATCCTACGGCATCTCTAAAAGGGCCATAAAAGTTAGATGCATATTTAACCGCGTAAGAAAGAATTTGAGTATTTTTGAAATTTTCTTTGTCTAGAGCTTTTCTAATTTTACCAATTCGTCCATCCATCATATCTGATGGTGCTAACACATCACATCCCATTTGAGCTTGTAATAAAGATTGCTGAATTAAGATCTCTATAGTTTCGTCATTCATTATATTGCTTGATTTGAGAATTCCATCATGACCATGTTTTGTGTAAGGATCCAAAGCCACATCACACATTATTCCAATTTTGTTTTTGTATTTTTTTTTAATGTATCTTATAGCTTTACACACTAAATTATCTTCATTTAGAGCCTCACTTCCTAAATCATCTTTTAATATAGGTGATGTATAAGGAAATAAAGCAACCATAGGTATCTGATTTTTAATTGCTCGATCTAAGATTATTCCCAATTTATTAATAGAATATCTATATACACCTGGCATAGATTTTATAGGTTGGGTCTTGTTTTTACCCTCAATTAAGAATATAGGAAGTATAAAGTCATTAGGTGATAAATTGTTTTCTGAGACAAGTCTTCTTGACCAGCTGTTTTTTCTATTTCTTCTTAGTCTCAAACTAGGATATTTTCCTGTAATCATATTTAATTTTTATTTTAAAAATGCGACAAATGTAATATACACATATATAGTAAAAAGGGTACAAAGCAATCACGATGACAGTTGAAAATACAAAGATAATAAATTTAAATGTAAAAAAAGAAGAACGAGTTTTAGATTTTAGCGACTTCCAAAAACAAGAAATAAAATTTGACATTTCAAAACTTCAAGAAGCGTATAATCAAATTATTCAGACTAAAAAGTTTGAAGACGCTGGTGTTACCCATTTTGGTGCCATATCTTTAACGCAAATTCCTGGTGATCCAGATTCTATCAAAGGAAATAAAGCAAGAGGTCTTTATTGGACTAAACCTGACAGATCTGGCAAAGAAGTAATGAGGGAAGGAGCAATAAATGAGTCTGCATATAGCGAATTTGTTAAAGATTATAATAACACTTACTTTAAATATGTGTATGACGTTTTGTCCTCAAAGTATAAATTAGGCAGGATGAGAATTTTACTTAAGGAACCTCGATCAACTTTAAGTTGGCATAGAGACCCAGAGCCTAGATTGCACATACCTATAATCACGAACCCTGGTTGTATTATGGTTATAGATAATGTTGCTAAACACATGCCAGCAGATGGATCGGTTTGGATTACAAATAATACAAAATACCATAACGCCTTTAATGGTGGTGAAGAAAATAGAATACATCTTGTTGCATGTGTTTTAGATTACAAGTTCAACTAATTTGAAAAAAATTTTTATTTCCTCAGATCACGCCGGATTTAAATTAAAAGAAGACATAAAAAAACACCTTAAAAGTTTAAAGTTAAATTTTAATGATCTTGGACCTGTAAATGATAATAGTGTTGATTATCCTGATTACGCACATAAATTGGCAAAAAAAGTCAAAATTGGTAAAAATAATGTTGGAATCTTAGTATGTGGCTCAGGTACAGGAATGAATATTGCGGCAAATAAGCATAAAAATATACGTGCAGCTCAGTGTTTTAACGCAAAATCCACCAAATTATCCAGATTGCATAATGATGCAAACATCATTACATTAGGTTCCAGATTAATTAGTAAAAAAAATGCTTTCAAATTTATAAAAATTTTTTTAAATACTAAATTTGATGGCGGCAGACACTTGAGAAGGGTTAAAAAAATTTAATTATGTCTAGTGAAAAGAGTTATTTAAATGATAGCTATAAAAGTTTTTTTGAGGATGGTTTATCCGTAAAAGATCCTGAGTTATATAAAGCTATTAAAGATGAACTAATAAGACAGCAACAACATATTGAGTTAATTGCTTCAGAAAACATAGTTTCTCAAGCTGTATTGGAAGCCCAAGGTTCAGTATTAACAAATAAATATGCAGAAGGCTATCCAGGTAAGCGTTATTACAACGGTTGTGAACATGTTGATGTCGCAGAAAATCTTGCAAATGATAGATTAAAAAAATTATTCAATTGTAAATTTGCAAACTCTCAACCTCACTCAGGTGCACAAGCTAATGGTGCTGTATTTTTAGCTCTATTAAGTCCAGGTGATACATTTATGGGAATGAGTTTAAATTCTGGTGGACATATAACTCACGGTTTAAAAATTTCAATGTCAGGTAAATGGTTTAATGCAATTAGTTATGACGTTGATAAAAAATCTGAACTCATAGACTATGATAATGTTGAAAAACTTGCTTTAGAACATAAACCGAAATTAATTATAGCTGGTGGAAGTGCATACTCGAGAGTAATAGATTTTAAAAGATTTAGAGAAATTGCTGATAAAGTTGGTGCTTATCTCATGGTTGATATGGCACATTTTTCTGGATTAGTTGCAGGAAAAGGATATCCAAACCCATGTGATCATGCTCATGTTGTTACATCAACAACACATAAAGTTTTTAGAAGTGCAAGAGGTGGAATAATTTTAACTAATCATGAGGATCTTGCGAAAAAATTTAACACTGCGGTTTTTCCTGGATACCAAGGTGGTCCATTGATGCATGTTATCGCAGCTAAAGCTGCAGGTTTTCTAGAAGCTTTACAACCAGAATTTAAAGATTATATAAAGTCAGTCCTAGCGAATGCAAAAATGTTAGCTGAAACTTTAAAAAATAATGGTTTTAAGATTTATTCTGACGGAACTGATACACATTTAATGTTGGTAGACTTGAGACCTTACAATGTTAAAGGTAATCTTGCTGCTGAGAGCCTTTCAAGAGCAAACATTACTTGTAATAAAAATGGAATTCCTTTTGATACTGAAAAGCCAATGATTACCTCAGGTATAAGATTGGGTACTCAAGCAGCAACAACCCGTGGCTTTGGTTTAAATGAATTTAAAACTGTTGGTGAACTAATTACAAAAACATTAAAAGGTTTATCTGAAAATCCAAACGATAATAGCAAAGTAGAAAACGAAGTTAAAAATGAAGTTATTTCTTTAACTTCATCATTCCCGATATATAAAAACTTGTAGTAGATGATTTGTCCTTGTGCAAAAAAAGGTGAAACCTCGGTTGTGGATTCACGTCCGACCGAAGATGGTACTGCTATTCGTAGAAGACGATTATGTGTTTGTGGTGAAAGATTCACGACTTTTGAAAGAATTCAACATAGAGAATTAATGGTAATTAAAAAAAGTGGTAGAAAATCATCCTTTGATAGAGATAAACTTGCAAAATCAATTTATATAGCTTTAAAAAAAAGGCCATTAGATACGGAAACAGTTGAAAAATTTATTAGTAAAATCTCAAGATCAGTTGAGGATCTAGGACAGAATGAAATTTCATCTAATACTATAGGCACTATGGTTATGGACGGCTTAAAGGAATTAGATCCTGTTGCATATGTTCGTTTTGCATCTGTTTATAGAAATTTTCGAGAGGAAAAAGATTTTGTACAATTCGTGGACAAGCTTGATGTCTACAAAAAAAGATAAATTTTCAAGCAAAGATAAATTATATATGGAGATAGCCTTAAAACTGGCTATATCTCGATACGGTCACACAGGATCAAATCCCTCTGTTGGATGTGTAATTGTTAAGCACGATAAAATTATTTCTATTGGCCAAACATCAATAAATGGTAGACCCCATGCGGAGTCAAACGCAATAAAAAACTCAATAGATAATTTAAATGGATCGAAAATGTATGTCACCTTGGAACCATGTTGTCATCATGGTGTGACACCACCTTGTACAAATTTAATCATAAAATCTAAAATTTCAGAAGTAATTTACTCAGTTCCAGATGTTGACGCTAGAGTTAAGAATAAAAGTTTTAAAATTTTAAGATCGAAAAAAATTAAAGTAAGAAATGGACTCTTAGAGGAAAAAGTTAAAAATTTTTATTCAACTTATTTTTTTAATAGAAAGAAAAAATTGCCATATGTTACGGGTAAAATAGCAGTTTCAAAAAATAATCTGATTTATAGTAAATTAGATAAGAAAATTACAAACATTAAGGCTGATAAATTTACCCATCTATTGAGATATAAAAATGACTCATTAATGATTTCATATAAAACATTAAACAATGATAATCCAAAATTAAATTGTAGATTAAACGGGGTAAAGAAATATTCTCCAAAAAGAATTATTTTAGATAGTAAACTTAATACTAATATTAACAGTTTTATAATAAAAACAGCTAACAAATCTAACACTATTATTTTTTACAATAAAGCTAGTAATTCACAAATTTTAAGTTTTAAAAAAAAAGGGATAAATTTAATCAAATCTAAAATTGATAACAAAGGAAGATTTGATATCAAAATTATATTAAAAAAATTATATAAATTGAACTGTAGAAATTTATTAATAGAAGGAGGTGATGAGTTGACAAATTATCTTTTAAGGAACAAAATTTTTAATACTTTTTATTTATACAAAAGTGGTAAAAAGCTTTCAAAAAAAACTGAATATTTGAATTTTAATAGTTTAAATTTGTTGAAACAAAAATATAAAAAGAAAATAGACTTAAAACTAGATTTAGGAAAGAATAAAATAACATTATATAAAATTTAATATGTTTAATGGAATAATATATAATCAGGGTATAATAAAAAAAATTGTCAAAAGACCTAAAGGCATTAATATTTTTGTAAAAAGCAATCTTAAAGTATCTAATAAAGATATTGGATTATCGGTAGCCTGTGATGGTGTATGTTTAACATTAATTTCTTATAAATCACAATTGATGGAGTTTTATCTTTCAAAAGAGACAATAATCCGATCTAAATTTAAATACATTAAGAATAAAGATATAATTAACTTAGAGCTACCACTAAAGTATGGAACAAAAATTTCAGGACATATTTGCCAAGGTCATGTTGATACAGTTGCGAAAGTTTTAAGTATAAAAAAAATTGATAAATCATTTATTTTTGACTTTGAGATACCTAAGAAAGAGAGAAAACATCTCATTGAAAAAGCCTCAATCTGTGTGAATGGAATATCATTAACAATTTCAAAAGTAACCAAAAAGGGTTTTCAAATTTGGATAATTCCACATACCTATAAAGAAACAAATTTATCAAAACTCAATAAATTTGATTTGGTAAATATTGAGATAGATATCTTATCTAAATACGTTAGAAATTATTTTTATGAAAAAAAATAATTTTGCACCTATAGAAACAATAATAAATGTCGCTAAAAAAGGAGGCATGTTCATATTAGTTGATGATGAAAAAAGAGAAAACGAGGGTGATTTGGTGATTTCATCATCAGACTCAACAGCAAAAAATATTAATTTCATGGCAAAACATGGTCGTGGTTTAATTTGTTTAGCACTGGACAGTTTACAAGCTAAAAGATTAAATCTATCTTTAATGTCTCCTGTTAATCAATCTAGAAACAAAACAGCTTTTACAATTTCTATAGAAGCAAAGAGAGGGATAACAACAGGTATATCAGCTAAAGATAGAGCTAAAACAATTAAGATCGCATCAAAAAAAAATGTTAATAAAAAGGATATAGTTTCTCCTGGTCACATTTTTCCAATTATTGCTAAAGATGGAGGAGTCCTAGTAAGAGCAGGTCATACAGAAGCTTCTGTTGATATATCAAAACTAGCAAAAAAAAATAATTCAGCAGTCATTTGTGAAATTATGAACGAAAATGGTACAATGGCCAAAGGCCAAGATCTATTTGATTTTGCAGAAAAACATAAACTTAAAATTGGAAAAATAGAAGATTTAATTGCTTATAGATTAAAAAAAGAAAAATTAATAAGGTTAAAAAAACAAAGTGAAATCAATGTCAAAAACCAAAAATATA
Organism: uncultured Pelagibacteraceae bacterium; assembly: GCA_902565385.1. Lineage (GTDB taxonomy): Bacteria > Pseudomonadota > Alphaproteobacteria > Pelagibacterales > Pelagibacteraceae > Pelagibacter. Next base: position 26,817 of record CACFEW010000001.1, read on the forward strand.
GAATTAGAATTTATGAGAATTTATTAGATGGTGCAGAACATTTTGCTCTAGTAAAAGGTAAAATTAAAAGGGGCATCACTCCAAGAGTAAGAGTAATTTCTTCAAATATTGTTCAAAATTATTTAATAAACCAAAAGCTGCCAAATTCATTTAATAAAACTTTAAATTATTTTAAAAAATATCAAAATTGCGTTTTAGTATTTATTAAAGACTCAAACTTAAGTTCGGTAACGCAGACATTAAAAAAATATAAGAATAAAGAATTTATCCAAAAGGGAAATGATAAATCAATTAAAAATTATGGAATTGGAGCTCAAATAATTAAAGATCTAAAAATTAAAAATATGATATTAATTACTAGATCTTTAAAAAAAGTTATCGGGCTTGATGGATATGGGATTAAAATTAAGAAACAGGAATTGATATAATGAACAAAAAAATTCTTATTGTTCTAGCTAATTATTATAAAGATATAAGTGATAATTTACTAAAAAGTGCTTTGAAAAATATACCCAGGTCAAGCCATGTAAAGATTATTAGAGTTCCGGGCGTTTTTGAAATCCCAGTTACAATATCAAAAAATATAAAAAAATTTGATGCATTTTTGGCTTTAGGTTGTGTAATAAAAGGTCAAACACCTCATTTTGATTTTATTTCACAAGCAACTACTAATGCAATAATGGATATATCTATAAGTCAAAAAAAACCAGTTGGTAACGGCATTATTACTTGTTTAAACATGAGACAAGCGAAAGCAAGAAAAAACAAAGGTGCTGAGGCTGCAAATGCGGTGGTTTCAATATTATCCCAAAAATGAGGACTCATTTCAAACCAAAAAATAATCCTAGAGTAATCATTATTCAAAAACTTTATGGGAAGTTTTATAATGAAGATAATAATCTAGATTTTCCAAAACATAGATTTAAAAAATTTATTAAAGATATTGTTTTGGGCACTATTGAGAGGAATGATCTTATTTTAGAGGAATTGAATAGCAAACTTGGGGATCAATTTATTTTTAAGAAATTAGATAAAATTTTTCAAACTATTCTTAGAGCTGCAACTTATGAATTTATGTATAAACCAAATTTATCAATAAATATTATTATTAAAGAATATCTAAATTCTTCTAATTTTTTTCTTGAGGACTCTCAAACAAAATATCTTAATGCTCTACTAGATGATTTAGGAAAAAAATTGAGATCTAAAAATGCAAGAATTTGAATTAGTAAACAATTTTTTTTCTAAATTATCTAAGCATAATGTATCTGCTCTTGGTTTAAATGATGACGTTTTTTTTGATAAGAAAAAAAAAACAGTTATTTCTGTTGATACCTACAATATAGATACTCATTTCATAGATTTTAAATCTCCTGATCTTGTAATTAAAAAAATTCTAAGATCATCAATATCAGACTTGATTTGTAAGGGTGTTAAACCAAAATTTTACTTTATTTCAGGATCTGGTAACAAAAATTACTTTTCAAAAAAAAATTTATCAAAAATTTCAAAGTCACTTGAAAAAGAACAAAAAAAATATGACATTCTTTTGTGTGGAGGAGATACAACTTTTTCGAATAAATTAAGTTTTACAATCATTTCATTAGGATATTCAAAAAGCATAGTTTACAGAAACAAATCTCGATTAAACGATGATATTTATGTAACTGGAAATTTAGGCGATAGTTTTATTGGACTTCAAATACTTAAAGGTAAAATCAAAGTAAATAATAAAATATCTAAATATTTTATTAAAAAATATTATGAACCTGATCTTCAATTAAAATTTATAAATAGTTTATTAAAACTAGCAAATACTTCAATTGATATTTCAGATGGATTAATTGATGACTTAAAAAAAATGATTAATAGACAAAGTGTTTCTTTTCATATTTTTGAAAAAAATATACCTATATCAAACACTTTAAGTCAATTGATTAAAATAAAAAAAATAAGAAAAATTGATGTTACATCTAAAGGTGATGACTACCAGATACTTTTTACAGCTAATCCTACTAAATCAAGAATCATAAAAAGAATATCAAATAATACAGGTGTTAAGATTACCAAAATTGGTAAGATTATATCTGGTAAAAATAAATCCAAGATTATAAATATAAAAAATAAGCAAATTGAGGCTAAAAATAAAGGTTATATTCACCAATTCTGAAAGTTAATCGTTGTCTTTTTCATTCTTTTTTGTATTGTCCGGCTTAAAAATTTAACAACCAATAACTTAGGGTTTATATGAACACAACAGCAGAAACTATTTTAGTATACACAATTGTAGCAGGTTTATTATCTATTGTTTATGGATATTTAACTGGAAAGAATATTCTTAATTCAAGTGCAGGAAATTCAAAGATGCAAGACATTGCTTCAGCCATTCAAATTGGAGCAAAAGCATATCTAGCAAGACAATATAAAACTATATCTATTGTTGGTGTTGTTGTTTTGGTAATTGTTAGTATTGCCTTTAATCCTCTTGTTGGTCTTGGCTATTTAATTGGTGCAGCTTTATCAGGAATTGCTGGCTATGTAGGTATGCTAGTTTCAGTAGAAGCCAATGTCAGAACTGCAGAGGCATCAAGAAAGGGTTTAGCAGAGGGTCTCTCTGTTGCATTTAAATCTGGTGCTGTCACAGGAATGTTAGTTGCAGGTTTAGCTTTATTAGCAATAGCAGTCTATTATTTTTTATTATTAAAATTTGAAGTTGATGAGAGAGAGATTGTAAATGCACTAGTTGCATTAGGATTTGGTGCATCCTTAATTTCAATTTTTGCAAGATTAGGTGGTGGAATTTTTACAAAAGGTGCTGATGTTGGTGCAGATTTAGTTGGTAAAGTAGAGGCAGGAATACCAGAGGATGATCCAAGGAATCCTGCTGTTATTGCAGATAATGTTGGTGATAATGTTGGAGATTGTGCTGGTATGGCTGCAGATTTATTTGAAACTTATGCTGTTACTATTGTTGCAACAATGGTTCTTTCGTCCATTTTTTTCATCGGAGATTTAAATATGATGGTTTATCCTTTGACTATTGGTGCTGCATGTTTGATAACATCAATTATAGGAACCTTTTTTGTAAAACTTGGAAAAAATAATAATGTTATGAATGCTTTATATAAAGGCTTCATAGTATCTGCTATAACTTCATTATTAATCCTTTGGCCAGTCACAGATTATGTTATTGGTTTTTCAAATGAATATACAATAAATGACAAAACTTTTAATGGTAAGGATTTATATTATTGTGGTGTAATTGGTCTTATAATTACAGGTTTACTAATATGGATCACTGAATATTATACTGGTACAGGATATAGACCCGTCAAATCAGTTGCATTATCATCTACAACAGGACACGGTACTAACGTAATTCAAGGATTAGCTGTATCTATGGAGGCGACTGCAATACCTGCTTTAATTATCGTTGCAGGAATTTTAATTACCAATTCAATAGCGGGACTTTTTGGAATAGCTATTGCTGTTACAACAATGTTGGCATTAGCTGGAATGGTTGTGGCATTAGATGCATATGGACCAGTAACAGATAATGCAGGTGGTATCGCTGAAATGTCAAATCTTGACAAGAAAGTGAGAAAAACTACTGATGCATTGGACGCAGTTGGAAATACTACAAAGGCTGTAACTAAAGGTTATGCTATTGGTTCTGCAGGTTTAGGTGCTCTAGTTTTATTTGCTGCTTATACAGAGGACATAAAACACTTTTCAAAAGAAGCAGGATCTGCATTAGAGGGAATTGTGGTTACTTTTGATTTATCAAACCCTTATGTTGTGGTTGGTTTATTAATTGGTGGTATGTTACCATACTTATTTGGATCAATGGGTATGCAGGCTGTGGGTAGAGCAGGCGGTGCTGTGGTTGTTGAAGTAAGAAGACAATTTAAAAAATATCCTGGTATTATGAAAAGAAAACAAAAACCAGATTATGCTAAATTAGTTGATTTATTAACAGTTGCAGCAATCAAAGAAATGATAATTCCTTCATTGTTACCTGTTCTTTCACCAGTAGTTCTATATTTCATAATTTTATCAATCGGTGGTCAAGTAGCTGCTCTTGCAGCAGTTGGGGCGATGTTACTTGGTGTTATTATAACTGGACTTTTTGTAGCAGTTTCTATGACCGCAGGTGGTGGTGCTTGGGATAATGCTAAGAAATATATTGAAGATGGAAATCATGGTGGTAAGGGATCTGAAGCTCATAAGGCAGCTGTAACAGGTGATACGGTCGGTGATCCCTATAAGGATACTGCTGGTCCAGCAGTAAATCCAATGATTAAAATTACAAATATTGTTGCTTTATTATTATTAGCAGTAATAGCTGGCTAAAAAATTATTTGATTGATCCTCTTTTTTTTCCAAGAGGATCATCAAGCTTATCTATTATATTTGATAAAGCTTGACTAATGATTGATCGTTCTTGAGTATTAAGACCAGTTTCTTTCTTGGATATCTTTAATTCATTTAAATCATTTTTGCTTAAAAATCTCTTATTTACAAGAATACCTCTATTATCTATTTCTAAAAGGAGAAGATTACTAACTAATAATTTTTTTTTTCCAAGTTTTAATAGTTTTGAGTTTGACGTTTTTCTTTCTAAATATATGAATACGTCATTATCAAAATAGCTTGTTGATGACGGTGGTCCAAGAATTTTTTTGATGTCATTAATATTTGTTTCATTGATTAATAGTTTTTCACTTTTTAACTCTAAATTATGTATACCATGGTGATTTACAATTTTATTTAATTTACAACTACTTAAGAAAATTGTTAAAATGATTAAAATAATTTTCATGTAATGAATTACATACATTTTTATAACAAATTAATTAAATTAACCACTAATAAAACACTATATAAAAGTCTCGATAAACAAGATAGTTTTAATGATAGGTTGTTACTTTTCTTATTTCATTTTGCTTTTTTTTTAAAGGTATTTAAATCCGAAGAAAATGAAAAAAAATTACAGGAAATATATGATTTTAATTTCAGACAATTAGAATTAAGTATAAGAGAAATTGGGTATGGAGATCAATCTATTAATAAAAAAATGAAAGATTATATCAATGTATTTCATGCTATTGTGTCCGATATTCATTTTTGGGATAATTTAGAAGATGCTAAAAAAAGAGAAATAGTATCTAAATTTTTGGAAAATTTTAAGAATATTGAGGAATTAGTGGATTATTTTAATATTTATTATTTAGATTTATCAAAAAATACTTTGAATTCTTATTTAAAAAGTGTAATTAACCCATAATTATGGCAGTTCCAAAACGTAAACAAACTCCTTCAAGGACTGGAATGAGAAGAGCTAAAAATATGAAATTTTCAGCTAAAAATGTTGTTGAAGACAAAAAATCAGGTGAATACAGATTATCTCACCATTTAGATTTAAAAACTGGCATGTATAAGGGCCGTCAAGTTATAGACCCCAAAGATTAAATAATTTAATATTAAGAGATGGCTGATTTGATTAAAATTGCAGTAGATGCAATGGGTGGGGATAATTCTCCCAGAAAAGTTATCGATGGCATAATTCACAATCACAAAAATAATAAAGAAAATTTTTTCAAAATTTTTGGTGATAAAAATAAAATTATTTCATTACTTAATGATGAGATTGAAAGTCAATATTATGAAATAATTCACACAGAAAATTCTGTTTTAAGCACAGATAGTCCTTTAGAGGCAGCAAAAAAGGGTAAAGATACAAGTATGTGGCTATCAATAGAAAGTGTTAAAAAAAAAGAGGCGGATATAGTTATTTCTGCAGGTAATACTGGAGCCTTGCTAGTAATTGCAAAATTAAATTTAAAAATGATCCAAGATATTGATAAGCCTGCATTATCAGCATTATGGCCTAATAAAGATGGAATGAGCGTGGTATTAGATTTAGGGGCTAATATTGAGTGTAGTTCAAAAAATTTATTTGATTTTTCAATTATGGGTGCATCTCTTTATACATCTTTATATCCAGATAAAAAACCAAATATAGGTTTACTTAACATTGGTTCGGAAGAACTTAAAGGGAATGAAACTATTAAAGAAACTTTTAAAATATTGAGTGATAAAAAATCAGAAAATTATAATTTTGCAGGATATATCGAGGGTAACCAAATAATGGACGGCAAAATAAATGTAATAATTTCAGATGGATTTACTGGAAATATAGCTTTAAAAACTGCTGAAGGAACTGCAAATTTTATTACTAAAGAGTTGAAAAAAGCAATGACTGGTTCAGTCATAGGCAAAATTTCTTCAATATTAAATTTTTATAATTTAAAGAAATTTAAAAAAAGACTAGATCCAAGACTATATAATGGTGCAATTTTTTTAGGTTTAGATTCTCCAGTTGTCAAAAGTCATGGTGGCACAGATTTTATAGGTTTTTCAAATTCATTAGATGTTTGCAACAAGATAGTTAAAGGAAATTTGATAGAAAAAATAAAATATAATATTTAAAAGATGAGAATAAATTTAACTAAAAAAGATTTAATCAATCAAATTTATATGCAGTTAGGATTTTCAAAACTAGTGTCAGAAAATCTTATAAATGATTTTTTTTCAACAATAATTCTTAACTTAAAAAAGGAAAAAAAAATTAAATTATCAGGTTTTGGAACTTTTTCGATAAGAAGAAAGAATTCCAGAGTTGGCAGAAACCCCAAAACTAAAGAGCCTAAAGTAATTTCTAGTAGAGATGTGGTATTATTCAAGCCATCTAAAGAATTTAAGGAATTTATAAATAATAAAGATGTCTGATAAATCTGAGAATGCTTACAAAACAATTGGGGAAGTAGCTGAGATTTTAGAATTAAAGTCAAAAAAAGCTGGAGTTTTCTCAACTCACACCATTCGATTTTGGGAAACACAGTTTAAACAGATTAAACCAAAATTATTAAACTCAAATAGAAGATATTATGATCAAAAGACTATCGATATTTTAAAAAAAATAAAATTTCTTCTTAAAGACCAAGGCATGACAATAAATGGAGTTAAAAAAATCTTAGATAATTCAAATATTAACGATACTTTAAATCTTGACGAAATTTCAAATAATTCTATAAAGACTAACAATTTTAAAAATAAAGTTTTAAAAATTTCTAAAATTGTTAGAAATTTAAAAAATTATAAGTAATGGCAAAAAAAACACACGTAAAAGTTAGATTGGTACCTGAAAATAAACCAGACAGCCCGTTTTTTTATTATGTAAAAAAACCAGCAGGTGGTGAAAAAGCAAAAGTTAAACTCTCTGCTCGTAAATATAACCCGAGCACTAGAAAGCATGAAGTCTTTGTTGAAAAAAAACTTCCACCTCACAGTAAATAGTTATCTTTTTTTAAAATTTCTTTTTTCGTAATCAATGTAAGACCATATCATATTTTTCCAAATACGATTGGTAATTTTAGGGTCTATTTTATTTGCAAGAGATTTTTTTTTAATATTTTTTAAAATTATTTTAATTCTTTTGTTATCAATAATCTCTTTTTTCTTATCCTTAAGTTTTAAAACTTGATTTACAAGATTAGTTCTTTGTTTTATTAGTTTAATTAAAGAATTATCTAATTTATCTAACTTTAATCTTATCTTATTAAGTTTTTTTCTTTTTAAAGGCGACATTTATATATTTGGATTACAGGAAAATTATTATATTTATCCCCACATGTACACAACAAATACAGAAATAAATAATCAGCTATCAATTTGGTTAATTGTTATGTTTTGGATTATATCTTTTATGATAATAGTTGGTGGCTTAACAAGGCTTACCGACTCAGGTCTCTCAATAACAGAGTGGGAATTATTTTCTGGATTTTTTCCACCTCTTAACCAGAATGACTGGATTGTTTATTTCAATCTTTATAAACAAATTCCTGAATTTAAATTACAAAACTTTAATATGACTTTAAGTGAATTTAAGGTTATCTTTTGGTGGGAATGGGCTCATAGATTTCTTGGAAGATTGATTGGTCTTGGATATTTGATACCACTAATTTATTTTTCTTTTAAGATAAAGATCACTAAATTATTTAATCTATATTTCATTTTTTTTCTCATATGTTTTCAAGGTTTCATTGGCTGGTATATGGTTAGTAGTGGATTAGTTGATAGAGTGGATGTAAGTCACTTTAGATTATCCTTACATTTACTTGTAGCTTTTTTAATTTTATCTTTAATTTATTGGAATTATTTAAAAATTAACATATCAAGAAAAATAACAAACAAACTAAACGTATTTATTCCTTTATTATTTTTAATTTTAGTTTTTTTACAAATTTCGATTGGTGCCTTTGTTTCTGGTATGGATGCTGGTAAAATTTATAATTCATGGCCTCTAATGGGTAATTCTTATTTTCCTAATGATAATAATATCAATAATTTATTTGAAGTTGCAGCTTTAAGTGATCCTTCTTTAGTACAATTTATTCATCGTAATTTAGCTTATTTAATAGGAATTTTTTACATTTTAATTTTCTATAAGATTTATAGAAACAAAATGTATGATTTATATAAATCTATTAACTATTTGGGAATATTTATATTCCTTCAAATTATATTAGGTATTTTCACAGTACTATATGGTGCACAGATTTATGTTGCATCTATGCACCAAATAAGTTCAATTTTTTTGGTTAGTTCAAGTATTTATTTTTTTTATTTAAATACAAAATTTAACTAACAGCTTTTAAACTTCCCTTAGATGATTTGTTCAAAGCTTGATCTAAATCATCAATAATATCATCAATGTGCTCAATACCTATACAAAGTCTAACATAGCTTTGGGTTACACCTGTTGCTGCTAACTCTTTTTCATTTAATTGACTATGGGTAGTACTAGCAGGATGTATAGCTAAACTTCGTGCATCACCAATGTTTGCTACATGGTAGAACATTTTTAAAGACTCAATAAATTTTTTTCCAGCCTCAATACCACCTTTAAGTTCAATACCAACCATTGGTCCATTTCCACCTTTAAGATATTTTTTAGCTCTATCAGCAATTTTCTTTTCATGTTCGGTGGAATATATAACTTTAGTAACTTCTTTATGTTTTTTTAAGAAATTAACTACCTTTTCAGCATTTTCGCAGTGTTGCTTCATTCTTAGAGCTACGGTTTCAAGTCCCTGAATTATTGCAAAAGCATTATCTGGTGCTAAAGCTGAACCCAAATCTCTAAGCAAACAAACTCTTGCTCTGACTGCAAAAGGTACATTAGCTCCCGTCAATTCTGGTACAGCCTTTCCCCAAATTACACCACCATAACTTGCATCAGGTTCATTAAATAAAGGTTGTCTTTTAGGATCTGCTGTCCAGTCAAAGTTACCACTATCAACTATGCTTCCAGCAACAGCAGTTCCATGTCCACCAATATATTTTGTTAATGAATGTATAACAACAGCTGCTCCATGTTCTATTGGTTTACATATTACTGGCGCAGCAGTATTATCCATTATTAATGGAATATTATATTTTCTTCCAATATCAGAAACTTCTTTGATAGGAAACACTCTCAAATATGGATTAGGTAATGTCTCACCATAAAAAGCTCTGGTCCTATTATCTATTGCCTTTTCAAAGTTTTTAGGATCACTTGGATCAGCATATCTAATTTCAATCCCAAGTTTACTTAACGTATGTGTAAATAATGAAACCGTTCCACCGTAAAGATCCGTGGAACTAACAATATTATCACCTGATTGAGCGACATTTAGAACTGCAAAACTCGAAGCTGTTTGCCCTGATGAAACCGTTACACAAGATAATCCACCTTCCAATGCTGCAATTCTTTTCTCTAAAACATCATTAGTTGGATTCATAATCCTGGTATAAATATTTCCAAATTCCTTTAATGCGAATAAATTTGCTGCATGTTCAGTACTTTGAAATTGATATGAAGTTGTTCTATATATTGGCACAGCAACAGCATTAGTTGCTGGGTCACTTCTGTAATCACCACCATGTATGGCAATGGTTTCAGGATTATTTCTTTTTTTACTCATTTTACTCCTTTTTTAGTGCTTCAGCTTTATGCAAGGCGCACAATATAGTTCAAATGCCTACCGAATTTGTGTGATGATTTCCTCTTTAGCTGTAAGCCCGCAATAGGAACAAATCGGCATAGTTAATATAACAAATAAAAGGCTTAAAACAATAAAAATATCAATTTGACTTTGATCTTATTAATAGTATTAATCCTCGCACAATGACAAAATTCCTTAAAAAAGATCAATTATCATCTAATTGGTTTGAAATAGACGCTAAAAATGCTGTAGTAGGCAGACTAGCAACTGTCATATCAAAAATTATTAGAGGTAAAAACAAAACAACTTTCACACCACATATGGACGATGGAGATTTTGTAGTTGTTAAAAATATTGAACATATCAAATTCACTGGAAATAAATTTCAAAATAAAAAATACTATAGACACACAGGTCATCCTGGCGGAATAAAAGAGACTACACCTGAAAAACTGTCAGAAAAAAAACCAGGTGAAGCTTTAAAGCTTGCGGTTAAAAGAATGCTTCCAGGGGGAGTGTTGGGAAAAAAGCAACTTACTAAATTGAAAATATATGTAGGAAATGATCATCCTCATTCAGCTCAAAATCCTCAAGTTATACAGTTGGATAAATTAAACTCTAAAAATATTGCACGAAATTAAAATGGAAAATACTCAAACACCAACTAAAGCCCCAAAAATAAAACTGGACTTCAAAGATAGCAAGTATGCAACTGGAAGAAGAAAAACCTCTATTGCTAAAGTTTGGTTAAAAAAAGGTTCGGGTAAGATTTATGTAAATGGTAAACTTTTTAGTGATTATTTCTCAAGTGATAATCATAAAATGCAAATAGTAAGACCCTTTGAACTTATAAATCAAGCAACAGAATTTGATGTAAAGTGCAGTGTAAAAGGTGGAGGTCCAACTGGACAAGCAGGAGCAATGGTTCATGGCATTTCTAAAGCTTTAGTTTTATTTGATGAAAAATTAAAATCTACACTTAAAACCGAAAAATTAACCACTAGAGATTCCAGATCAGTTGAAAGAAAAAAACCTGGACGTAAAAAAGCTAGAAGAAGCTTTCAATTTTCTAAAAGATAATTCTTTTTTAATTTTTTACTGCTATAATATTAAATGCCAAAGCTTAATGTACTAATTGCTGGTTCAACTGGATATATCGGTGTTCAATTAATCAAATTATTAATTAAACACAAAAATGTTAATATTAAATATCTATGTGGTAATTCATCTGTTGGAAAAAAAATCTCATCATATGATAATTCTTTAAAGTCTAAAAAGTTACCTAAAATTACAAAATACAATAAGAAATACTTAAATAATGTTGATATCATATTTACTGCACTGCCAAATGGTGAAGCTCAATTAATTTCAAAAGATTTATCAAAAAAAAATACTTTGATTGATTTAGCTGCAGATTTCAGACTAGAAAAAGGCTCTGATTATCTAAAATGGTATAAACAAAAACATAAAGCGTTAAGTAATATAAAAAATAGCATTTACGCTTTACCTGAGATAACAGGAAAATTAATTAAAAAATTTAGTATTATTGGATGTCCGGGTTGTTACCCTACATCAATACTTTTACCACTTATTCCATTAGTTAAAAAAAGATCGATTAACTTAAAAAATATAGTTATAGACTCTAAATCTGGATATTCTGGAGCGGGTAGAGGGGTACATAAAAAATTTAAAAACAAAAATTTACACGAATCTCTTAGTGCATATGGTGTAGGTTTTCATAGACATAATTCAGAAATTGATCAAGAATTAAAAAATAACACTTCTTCAAAAATCAATTTTACTTTTACACCCCATATTATCCCGATGTTTAGAGGCATATTAAGTACAATTTATTTGGATCTAAAACCAGGTACTACTTTAAATAAAGTACAAAAAATTTTGAAAATATTTCATAAAAAGAATAAATTTGTAAAAATAAAGAATGTTAACACTTTTTTGAGCACAAATGACGTTATGAATACTAATTATTGCTTTATCTCTGTCTGTAAAACTAAATTTAAGAATAAAATAATAATTTTATCGGTCATTGACAATCTTATCAAAGGAGGAGCGGGTCAAGCAGTTCAAAATATGAATTTGAAATTTGGTTTTAAAAATAATGAGGGATTATTATGAAAAAATTACCATTATTAATTTTGTTTCTAGTTATTTCTTGCGCCCCTGTGCAAACTGAAAAAAAAATTAATTTTTCAAAAGATCTAACTTTTGAAGAATTTAAATCAAATTTAAAAGTTTACGTAGATAACAGTAATTACCCAAATATAGATGAATAAAATAGTTAACATTGCAATTGTTGGTTTGGGACAAGTGGGTATCTATCTTTACAATGAATTAAGACTTAAAAAAAAAGAAATAGAAATAAAAACAGGAAAAAAGATAAATATTGTTGCAATTTCTGCAAAAAATAAAAATAAAAAGAGGAAATATAATATTAACAAAAAGATTTTTTATACAAATCCTCTTAAAATTCTAAAAGAAAAAAAGATAGATATATTGTTTGAATCTATTGGTCAATCCGATGGAATTTCAAAAAAAATTGTTGAGATGGCGTTAAAGAATAAGATTAATGTTATAACACCAAATAAAGCTTTAATATCAAAACATGGTAATAAATTAGCTAAATTAGCAGAGAAGAATAATGTAAATTTAGAATTTGAAGCCTCTGTTGCTGGAGGAATTCCAATACTTAGAACAATTAAAGAAGGTTTAGCTACAAATAAGATAAAGAAAGTCTATGGAATTTTAAATGGAACAACTAATTATATTTTAACAGAGATGGAAAATTCAAATGAGACTTTTGATAAAGTCTTAAAAAAAGCTCAAGAACTTGGTTATGCTGAACCAGGTAATCCTAAATTAGATTTGAATGGGTTTGATGCTTTTGCAAAAGTTAGAATTTTATCAGCTCTTGCATTCAATAATCAAATTTCACAGCATAAATGTATAATGGAAGGTATAGAAAATATTGATTTAAAAGATATCAAAATTGCAAATCAATTAAATCTTAGAATTAAGTTACTTGGTATATGTGAAATGATAAATAATCGTTTATTTGAAACTGTTCATCCGTGTTTAGTTGGTAAAGACACATACATAGGTAATGTAAATGGTGTTATGAACGCCGTTATTACGGAGGGAAAGCCTGTTGGTGAGAGCATACTTCAAGGGGAGGGTGCAGGACCAGGACCTACTTCATCCTCTTTATTATCTGATTTATTGTCTATTCTTAGAGGAAATATAAAATATCCTTTTGGAATTTCCTCAAACAAAAGAAAAGCTGTAAAGGCTTTTAATAATGATGACTACTCAAATTCTCTATATTTAAGATTTGAAGTTAAAGATAAACAAGGTGTTTTATCTTCTATAACTAATCGATTGGCTAAATATAAAATGTCTGTAAAGAGAATTATACAAACACCTGATAAAAAAAGAAATTCAGCTACTATTGTCATAATTACCCATAAAACATCTGAAAAAAATGCAAGAAATTGTTTGTCGATTTTTAGAAAGAATAGAAATATTTTAAAATTTCCAACATTAATTAGACTATATAATTAATGGAAATTTATATTAAAATTTTTGAAGTTATTTTTCCTGTTTTTTTTGTTATTGGTGTTGGTTACTATCTTGGTAAGAAAAACCCTAAATTCGATACTAATTTTATAACAAATTTTGCTGGTAACATTGGTACACCAGCAATGATTTTTTATACAGTAACAACAACTGGAATTACCTTAAGTATTTTTATTCATTATTTCATTTATGCCGTAATAATGATTGCAGGTTTTGCAATTGTTGGTCTTTTGCTTCTTTTTTTTCTTAAAAAGGACTTAAGTATGGAGCTTCCTCCATTAATTCTTCCAAATACAGGAAATATGGGTATTCCAATTTGCCTTTTTGCATATGGTACCCAGGGTCTTGGTGTTGCTTCCGCTATAGCTTCAGTTATAATTTTGTTCCATTTTACGCTAGGTGTTTTTTTAGCAAAAAAAAGATTTTCTTTTAATATTTTAATCAAAAGTCCACCTGTATACGCTATAATTATATCAGTTTTCTTTTTATATTTTGAAATTGATCCACCTTTATTTCTTGAGAACACAACATTCCTTTTAACATACGCAACAATTTTCTTGGTTTTAATGTCATTAGGTATTGCTCTTACTAAATTTAAATTTTCATTTAAAAACTCAATTATTTTATCCATATGTAGGGTGATAATAGGACCCTTAATAGCGTTTGCTGTGATTTATAATTTTGATTTGTCTGGATTGGCTGCGGGTGTTTTACTTATACAAAGTGCAATGCCCAGTGCTATATTGAATTATCTAGTTGGCAGCATGTATTCGCCAAAAAAAATAGTTGATAGTGTTGCTAGTACAATAGTTGTTTCAACTTTGATGTCCTTTATAACCATTCCAATTGTTGTATTCTTTGCTTTAAAATACTTTAATTAATCTATATCCTTTAAGTTCATGAAGGCTATAATTTTCAATCTTTTAGCATGGGTAATGCTTCCAATTATGGATGGTTTTGCTAAATATTTGAGTGCAGATCTCCCTGTTTTACAAATTACATGGGCCAGGTACTTTTTTACAGTCGCCTTTACTCTTCCAGTAATGTTTTTCTTCTTTAGAACAAATCTTGTTTGGACAGATAAACCGAAATTACAATTTATAAGAGGTTTAATTCTATTAACAGCTAATATCTGCTTTTTTTATGCGATTTCAGTAATCTCTTTAGCAAAAGCATTAACTTTAGCTTTCGTTGCACCTTTAATTGTTACAGCTTTTTCTCCAATTTTTTTAAAAGAAAAGGTTGGTTTTAGAAGATGGTCTGCTGTAATTATTGGATTTATAGGTTCATTAGTGGTTATAAGACCTGGGTTTGTAGAAATTAACTTAGCAAGTTTAGCGGCTCTTGGAACTGGAATAATGTATGGGTTTTATTTAATTATTACTCGTAAATTAAGTACTTCAGATAACCCTTTATTAACTTTATTATTAACTGGTGTAGTAGGGGCCATAATAGTTTCTACAATAATGCCATTTGTTTGGGTTGCGCCTTCTTTAAATCAGTGGTCTATGATGGCTGCTATAGGTATTTTTGCCTGTATAGGTCATTTATTTTTAATACTATCTCTAAAATACGCTGATGCCTCTAAATTAGCCCCATTTAGCTATTTTGAGATCATAACTAACATAATCATAGGCTATTATTTTTTTAGTGATTTTCCAGATAATTGGACTTTCTTAGGATTATTTATTATTGTATTAAGTGGTATCTACATCTCTAGAAGAGAAAACATAGTTAAAAAAATTAAATAATAGGTCTCATCTATTTACTAATATCTTAAGTAATAGATTAAATATTATATGTAAACTATTGTAATCATTATATTTTATTAAATTATAAAATTTATAAAAATTAGCTAAAATTTGGTTTCTCTACATTAAAATATCGTTGGCCTTCGGTTTAAATGATAAAATTTTCGGCTAAATTAGAAAAAAATTAAATTATCATTTAAAATCAAGACTTTTTGAGCATAAGGAAAAAGGAAATCATGAATATATGGGGTTGCTTAAAAGCGTTGATATGGTTGAATAATAGAGCGATGCACTAATTGAATATAGCATTTAAACGTCCAAATAGGGGTCTCTTTTAAGCGTAGGCTCATATATGGTACAACTAAAGCGTGAATTATGCTATTTTATATCAATTTAATTAAAAAGATCAAAAAACGTTGATTTTATTGGGATTTTTAACATAAAAATACTTTAAAATGAGGCTAAATGGCTGCTTTTTCAGATTTAAGTAATTTAAGCTTTTGCTTAATTCCACCTCTTCCAGAGTATCCTCCAAGAGCTCCATCTGATCTAATCACTCTATGACAGGGTATTTTTGGGGCATATGGGTTTTTAGCGCAAGCATTAGCGACAGCTCGAGCTGATTTAGGGCTTTTTATGCTAATAGCTACTTGTTTGTAGGTTTTTATTTTACCTTTAGGGATGGTTCTTAGATATTTCCAAACTTTTAATTGAAATTTAGTTCCTTTGAGTTTCATTAGAGAAAAACCCCTGTTTCCTTGCACTTTTAAGGGTGCAAAGAACAGTTGTTTTGGCACGTCGTTGATGCGCTACCGCCATGCCTCCCGCTCCACATGTTCAGCGATGCTTTGTGAAGCTTTCTGCCCCCTGGAATTGTACCTCTCGGCTTTTCTCCAATTGGCCAGTTAAGAGTTGCCCCTTAATTCATAAATAATTTAACAAATACTGGTTTTAAAATGTATCACTTTTTAGGTGATTCTATTATTTTTCTCATTTCTCTGTGAATAGTGGGGATAAATCAAGTTTTAAAAAGTAATATAAAATAGCTGCATAAAAACAAAATGGCCATTATGCTTAAAAAAAATGTATTAATACTTTTGCCAGTATTTCTATATTGAATGAAACTCAAAATAATGAAACCAATTGAGCTTATCAAAAACCAAACAGCTGGAATTTCACCATCAATTGAACCCATAAATTTATAATTTAAACTATTGACATTATAAATCACTTGATATATTACTAACGATAATTAATTGTTATCAATAGTAATTATATGAATGAACTGACAACAGACTTAAAATCGCTTCATGAGGCAACTTTAAATAACCTTAAAAGCTCTAAGGCAAACAACACTTTAAGGGCTTATAAATCTGACTTTAAAGACTTTGGAGCTTTTTGCGCAAAGCATGGATTTAATTCATTACCAACAAAGCCAAAAATAGTTTCCTTATACCTAACCCATCTCTCTAAAAACTCAAAAATAAGCACTTTAAGACGAAGATTAGTTTCAATAAGCATGGTTCATAGGCTTAAAGGGCATTATCTAGATACAAAACATCCAATCATCGTTGAAAACTTAATGGGAATAAGAAGGGTCAAAGGAAGTATTCAGAAAGGTAAAAAACCTATATTAATCAATCATTTAAAATTAATTATTAATGTAATAAATCAACAAAAAACTGAGGAAATAAAAAAACTTAGAGACAAATCAATAATCTTAATTGGCTTTGGAGGAGGCTTTAGAAGAACAGAGCTCATTTCAATTGATCATGAGGATTTAGAATTTGTTCCTGAAGGTCTTAAAATCACTATTAAAAGATCAAAAACTGACCAATTCGGAGAAGGAATGACTAAAGGACTACCCTACTTCAATAATGAAATTTACTGTCCTGTTATAAATCTAAAAAGATGGTTAGAAATATCTAAAATTAAGTCTGGACCTATTTTTAGAAGATTTTCTAAAGGTTTATCATTAACAGACAATAGATTAACTGATCAATCTGTAGTTTTATTAATGAAAGAGTATTTAAAGTTAGCAGGTATCGAAAACAAAAATTTTGCAGGTCATAGTTTAAGGTCTGGTTTTGCAACAGTTGCTGCTGACTCAGGCGCTGATGAGCGAAGCATAATGGCTATGACAGGTCATAAAACAACACAAATGGTTAGAAGGTATATACGAGAAGCAAATATCTTTAAAAATAACGCCCTAAGTAAGATTAAAATTTAAATTAAGAATTAAAAACTCTTTTCCACAAAGGGATTATTTTTTTAATTTGGTATCTTTTAGAAAAAATATAACAATAATCAATGTAACGTTTCCTTTGCAATTTATTCATATCTAAAATTTTAAGAATTTTTTTATCTAATTCATCAAAATTATTAATCTTAAAAGAATTTTTATTATCGATTAGCTCACTCACTGCTGTTAAACCAAATGTAATTAGGGGTAAACCACACGAAAAGGCTTCTATAGCATTTATACAAAATGTCTCATCGTAGCCCAAACAAATCATACCCATTGATTTATTATAATATTTTTTTAGCTCGTTTTTGGAAACTCTTCCTTTTAAAAAAATATTATAATTTAATAAAGTTTTAGTTTCTCTCTTGTTAAAAGAAAATTTATCTATACCGAATATATAAAGTTTTGTATTAGGGTTAATTTTATAAACTTTTTTAATCCAAATATTAATGATTTCTTCCAATCCCTTTTTTCTCTGAACAGACCAAATAAAATAGGGTTTTCTATTAATATGTGGTTTAGTTTTGGAAAAAATAGGATCTAAAAAATTTGGGATAATAATTTTTTTTTTAAAATTATAAATATTAGAGGTTTTTTTTGAAAGGTAATCGCTTACAAAAATAGCTGAGACTTTATTAGTAATGATTGGTAAAAATTTTTTTTTTCTAATAGCTTTTTCTATAGGAAGTTTATTATGTAGCCATAAAAAATTATTTGAATATTTGAAATGATTAAATATAGTTGGATCATTTGAACTAATTATCTTATCAAATTTAAAACTTGATTTATTTTCTAGTAAAAAATCTATGGGAACATTTATTAAATTTTTTTTCTTAATCATTTTTTTACAGTAAGTAGCTAAAAAAATTTTATAATGCGATCGTGATAGAAACTTAGAAAGCTCTATATTTAAACTCTCAATGCCACCCAAGGATTTCAAACTTGAAGACTTGATATTAAAATTAAATGGACAATAAAATAATATATTCATTAAATCTTAATTAGAAAAATTTTTTTAATTTTACAAATTATTAAACCCTTAAAAAAGCTAAATGTTTTTTTGGGTTCTTTTAATGGACCATCATATCTAGAACCTGTTTTTAAATAAAAATCAAAGAAAAATCTTGGTGTAATACCCCATTTTTTTAAAAAAGTTTTTGTACCATTATTTTTTTTTAAGTCTTTTTTCTTTCTCAATGATATCGAGCCAAAGTGATAAACTTTAAAGTCATTAAGGCCTTTGAATATTCTTACGCCACACTTCCATAATTTCATATTTAGATCAGAGTCTGATCCATCACCTGGATTAAATTCTTCACTAAAGCCATTTACTAAATTCCAAACATCTCTATGTATTAAATGTGGTGCCCAATGTGATCCCTGATGATTGGTAATATTAATTTTTTTATAGTTGTTTAAAAGGTATTTTTCATTGAAATTTTTATAATCATTACCTGCATCAAGAGTTAGATCTGCCCCTTTCTGTTGAATCATAGTACCAGACAAATAAAAAAATTTTGTATTTAATAATTCAATTTCATTTTTTAAAATTGAGTCCCATAAAGGTAGAAAATACATGTCATCATGTGTATAAAGAATATATTGCGTGCTGGCTAATTTTGTAGCCTTATTAACAGCGCTACATAACCCAATATTTGACTCAGAATATGTATATTTAATTCTTTTTGTTTTCAAAAATTCGATTGTATCATCTAAATTTTGATTAACATGTACGATAATTTCATGTTCAAAAATTGAATTTTTCTCTATACTTGAAATTAATATCTTTAGATAATTTAAATTATTTAAAGTTGGAACGATAATTGAAAACTTCATTTAAATGATCTTAAATTGTTAATTAATTATTTATCTACCATGTATTTTGTTATTTTAACTAACCTGAAATATTTTCTCTTTAATTTTTTATCAATTTTTATCATTATTTGATTTGGAAATTGAAAAAATCATCTTATGGTTTATGCCATAAATACTTTTTTTTATCTTTTAAACTTAGAGTTTTTTTAATTATAAAATCAGCAACTAAATTTGAATTAAAATATTTCATATATTTAACTTTGCCTTTTCGACCTATCGATTTTCGTAATTTTTCATCCTCAGAAATTTTTTCAATTTTTTCCGATAGATCGGAAATATTTTTATAGAAAACCATTTCTGAATTATCAAAAAAATCATTATAACATGTTTTTTCATCAATTAGTGTAACTAAACCATTTCCTATAATTTGAGTAATTCTATCACTGCTATAGTATTTAATTGGAGTTCCCCTACTTAGATTGAGACCCATTTTTGAATTTGATATATTTTTAAAATATTGATCTGCCCATATAGGCTGAATGTTATTCATGCCAAATAAATCAAATTTAATATTTTTACATTTTGATACTAAGTCCTTAATAAATTTTTCTCTGTCATCTGATGACCTATTTTTTAATTGACCTCTGTGCACACCATGACTTAACGCAAAGAAAACATCATTGGAGCAATCTTTTTTATAATTATCCAATGTCTCCATGGAACTATCTGATGGGTTTGGAATAAAATAATTCTTAACTTTTCTAGGTAAAAAACTAACAGCTTCAGGAGAAGTAGTTAAAAAATTTGCATCTAAAACATCAGATTTATCAAGTATTCTATTTTTATTTTTCAAAAAATCCGGTCCATTTTTATTTAAAGGATCTAGAAACCATTGGGCTATTTTTAAATCAGAATAATCTCTTTTAAGATTATGTAAAATATCTTTTGATATCATATCCGCATGTCCTAAAACAATAATGTCTGGTTTAAAATGATTGCAAGTTTTTAGTAATTTATCATTAAGAGTACTAGACCCTGAAAAATCCTTAATTGATTTTCCTCTACTTACAATATCCCTATCACTAAATTCTAGCACACTATGTCCTAACCTTATAAAACCATTATTTAATCTCCTTCCAGTGTTAAAGAACAATCTGCCATTATGTTTTTCATTGAAATTTGTAATATGTAAAATTCTTAAATTTGGTTTAGATTTTAAAATATATGGTTTACTTATTCTTAGAACATTGAAACGTATATTGTCAATTTGACTTGAAACATACTGGTGAGATAAGTAAAAATTTTTTAGAGATAATTTCTGATATTTGTTTCTAATTTTTGGATTTAATATTAAGTCCTCAATATTTTTATAAACATCTTTTATAGTTAAATTTTTTAAAATTCTTCCGTTCGTAATTGTTTCCGGAAGTCCACCTCTATTACTGATTATAACAGCACACCCATTAGCAGCTGCTTCTAAACTGGTTCTACCAAAAGGCTCATCCCATCTCGAACAAACTACTGCTATACTTGTTTTTTTATAAATATTAATTACTTCTTTATGTTCTTTAAAGCCAAAGATTTTCAATCTTTCATGTTTAAAGTATAATTTATCTCTAGGTTCGTCACCAATAACGTACGCTGTCCAGTTTTTATATTTTTTTAAAATTTTAATTACAGCATTTCCAAAAAGATCATAACCCTTTGATCTATTAAGTTTACCTACAAAAGTGATAATTTTTTTTTTATTCTTAAAGCTAATTCTATTTTTTGAGGCAGATTGATTTATAATAATTAATTTTTCACTATTGACCGCATCTGATTTCATATTTTGTAAAAATCTTTTTTTAGACCAATTACTATTGAATATTATCCTATGACAATTATTCAATAAAAAGGATCTCTCACCAATACTCTTTGAACCCGTCATTGTTAAAGGATCATTATGAAAGTATAAAATATAATTTCTATTTTTTAACTCATTTACTAGATATTTAAGATAAATCGGTCTGTTATGTAATTCAATAATTTTTGAATTTAGTTGTTTTTCTTTTTTGATAAATTGCTTAACATAATTCTTATTCTGACTTTGAAATAAAGATTTATTAACGCCGATATTGTAATATTTCTTATTAAATTTTTTTTTGAATTTAGTTTGCCCAAAAACAGTTATTTCTTTTTTAAATTTACTATATTCTAGAGTATCATTGACAAATAAAGAAACAGCTCCAGCATATGAAGGTGAAAAATTTTCTTTTAAAGGTAACAAAATAGAGATTTTCATTTTTTTTTAAGTATCTCATTTCTTAATTTATAATTTTTTTTTAATACATATTCATTTTTCATAGCTAGCGATTTCGAATCATATTTTCTATAGTAAACTAACTTCCATTTTTTTCCCCTAGTAAACTTTGCTCCTTTACCTTTATTATGTAAACTAATTCTTTTTTTTAGATCATTGGTGTATCCAACATAAGAAATTTTTTTGTTTTTTTTAAGTTTAGAAGCAATTAAATATACGAAATATGACATTTTGGCGGTCCCTAGGGGAATCGAACCCCTCTTTCGAGGATGAAAACCACGTGTCCTAACCGATAGACGAAGGGACCAAATTTGGATCTTTTATTGTAAAATATTATATTTATCAAGTTTTTATAGTGTCTTCTCTTGTAACAATTTTACAGGTATTTGAGCTTTTATGTGTAACAAGAGTTTGAGTAATATATTTATTATCTTTGAAATTTATACCCTTCACTAAATCACCTGATGTGATGCCTGTCGCACAGAAAATTGAGTCACCTTTAATAATTTCTTTTAAATCATATTTTTTGTTTAAATTTTCAATACCCATTAATTTAGCTCTTTTTATATCTTTCTCATTATCAAAGATAAATCTTCCCTGAAACTTGCAGTTATATGCATCAATGGCTGAAGCAGCCAAAACTCCTTCGGGCCCCCCTCCTATACCTAAAAAAATATCTACATCATATTTATCCTCAGTTACCATTAATGCTCCAGATACATCACCATCTGAAATTAATTTCATTTTTACATTCATTCTTTTAAGTTCATCAATAATTTTTTTATGTCTTGGTCGATCTAACAAACAAGCAGTAATATGTGTTAAATCTTTATTTAAAGAGTCTGCTATATTTTTTATATTTTTTTCTACTGAAAAATCTAAATCAGTAGCTTCAAAAGGTACTTTATTTGAAACAGCAATTTTATCCATATAAGTTTCTGGTGCACTAAAAAGATTTCCTTTTTCTGCAATAGATATAACTGATAATGCTCCAGGTAGATTTTTTGCAACAAAATTTGTACCTTCTACAGGATCAACTGCTATATCGAGATTTAAATTTTCACCAGAACCTAATTTTTCACCTATATATAACATAGGAGCTTTATCTAATTCACCTTCACCTATAACAACTTCTCCATTAATGGATAGTTTATTAATTTCATTTCTCATAGAATCTGTTGCAGCTTTATCAGCATTTTTTTTTTGATTTTTTCCAATAAAATTATAACAAGCTATAGCTGCTCTTGAAGTAACCGTAATTATATCGTTTATTAATTCTTTATTTAAAGCCACTAAATTTTTTCTTTAGAGATATTTTCTGTATTTAATTTTAATTTATTTTCAAATTCATTCAGCCTTTTCCAAACTGATATAAGTTCAACAATTATAGGCCAACTTCTTACCAGATATTGGAGGGAAGTCTCTACTCTGCCAAAAGCTCTTATAATTTGCTGAACAAAACCTAGAGTAATAGCGCCTGTTACAATTGTTGGTGCTAATGCTAGATAAGGAACAATTACCATTCCTTGCAAGTAACTCCATTTAACAGCATTGAAATAAAGATAATGAAAATACATCTTATAATGAATTTTTCTTACACCACCATATAAATCATCAATTCTCATTGGTTGTGCATTTTCTTTAAAGTCCTCACCAAGAACTAATTCTTTTCTGTATGCAGCTTCTTCTTTTTGAATATCATATTCAATACCCGGTAATTTGATACCCACAGCTGCGAGTATAAAAGTGCCACCTAATGCTGAAATGATAGCTACCCAAACAAGCGCATGATTAACCTCACCTATCCATGGAAGCACAGTAATGCTTTTAGATAATCCCCACAAAATTGGAGTAAATGCAATCAATGTCATTACACTTCTTAAAAGTTCTGCACCTAATCCTTCCATTATTCTAGCAAACTTTAGAGTATCTTCCTGTACTCTTTGGGATGCACCTTCTATTGATGAAGCAAAAGTCCATTTGTCATGATAAAAATCAGCCATAGCTGTTCGCCATCTAAAAGTCCAATGACTAGTAAAATAATCACTAAATATAACTACTAAGATATAAACAGCTGCAATTTTCGCGAATGTAAAAAGATAAGCGATAAATTCTTTCTCAGTAACTGCACCCGGCTCTGCTAATGCCTTTTGCAAAGTATCATAAAACTCACCAAACCATTCATTGATTCTTACATCTAGTTGTACTTGATACCACGTAGCAGCAAGAATAAGTATTGTTCCACCAATACTCCACAAATGCCATCTTTTATCTGTAAAAAATTTAAACATAAATCTAGTTTAAAAAATTATCTGCGTATGATTTTTTCACTACTTTTCTTTGTTTTGGTTCTATCACTTCAAAATTGATTTTATTTTTTTTAGCGTAAGTTATTGCAAGTTCTTTAGTGGTAAATTGTAATTTTACTTCTGTATAAGTGTCAGATGAACTTTCCCATCCCATTAAAGGATTTATTGTAGGATCTTTAGTTTTAAACTCTAAAACCCATTTGTCGATTTTGCCTAAGCCAGATTGCATGGCTGTTTTATTAGGTTTATAAATTTTTGCTTTTTTCATATATAATGGTCGGAGTGGCAGGATTCGAACCTGCGACCCTCTGGTCCCAAACCAGATGCGCTACCAGGCTGCGCTACACTCCGAATGAAGTACTAATACAGTAGTTATTTATTTTTTCAATGTATAAAGATGTGTAAAACAAGGGATTTTTAATCAGAATCTGTTATATAGAGCTAATGATAATAACCTGTCCATGTGGTGAAAAAAAATTCGAAGTGAATGAAAACTTAATACCAGATAAAGGTAGATTATTGAAATGTGGATCATGTGATCAAACATGGTTTTTTAATAAAAATGTCAGCGAACAAACAAATCCATTAATTGATAAGCCTATTAAACAAAAAAAGATTTTATATAAAGATAAAAAAACTAATAAATTAATATCTAATACACCTATAAAACCAGGATCAGAATTAGTAAAATATAAGCCAAAATATAATTTTACTTTTGGAAAATTTTTAAGTTATATAATTGTTTCGATAATAACTTTTGTTGCAATTATAATTGTATTAGACACATTTAAAGATCCATTAAGTAATATTTTCCCAAATTTAGAACTAGTATTATATAATTTATTTGAGACCTTGAGAGATTTAATACTTTTTGCTAAAGATCTGAATTAAATGATTAATTATTTATCGAAGCCCTTTATTTGGTTTTTTAAACTTGAAGCTGCTAGTGGTTTAGTTTTACTGTTCGCAGCAATTATTGCATTAATAATAAGTAATTCAGATTTATCAGAATTATATTTTTCAACTTTAAATCAGTATTTATTCATTGGTATAAATGATTTTGGACTAAAATTATCAGTTCTTCATTGGATAAATGATGCTTTAATGGCAATATTCTTTTTTTTTGTCACTTTAGAGATAAAAAGAGAATTTTTGCAAGGTGAACTTTCTAATATTAAACAAGCACTACTTCCAATAATTGCAGCAGTTGGTGGAATGTTAGTGCCTGCATTATTTTATGTATTTATCAATTTTGGAGATAGCGAAACTATGAATGGATGGGCAATACCCTCTGCTACAGATATCGCCTTTTCACTTGGAGTATTATCTTTATTAGGAAAAAGGGTACCTTTATCATTAAAAGTTTTTTTAACAGCTCTAGCAATTATTGATGATTTAGGTGCTATAGTAATTATAGCTTTATTTTATTCAGGAGACTTAAGTATTAAATATTTGAGTCTTATGTTGTTAGCTTTTTTAATATTGCTAGTAATAAATAAATTTAACATTAAAAAATTCTTACCTTATTTAATTATTGGTATTTTCCTTTGGGATTTTACTCATAATTCTGGAATACATGCAACAATTGCAGGTGTTTTGTTAGCGATGACAATACCTCATCGAAAAAAAGAGAAAGATTTTTCTTTATTAATCAAGATTGAACATTCAATAAGCCCTTATGTTGCTTTTGGTATTATGCCTTTATTTGCTTTTGCAAATGCCGGTGTTTCTTTAGAAGGTTTATCTCTTGGATCTTTGCTAGATAAAGTACCATTAGGAATAGTTTTGGGGTTATTTTTAGGTAAGCAACTAGGTGTATTTGTTTTTTCATATGTTGCTATAAAAACAAAAATTGCTCAAATGCCAAATAATACAAGTTGGTATAATTTTTATGGTGTAGGTGTATTAACTGGCATTGGTTTTACAATGAGTCTTTTTGTGGGAAATTTAGCTTTTATTGAAAATATGCAGTATATGGATGGCGTAAAAATTGGTGTATTAACCGGGTCACTATTATCCACTTTATTTGGCTACTTTTTGATATTACTCACACCAAATAAGTGATTTATAAAAATGAAAAAATTTACAATCATAGGAATAACTATAATTATGTTTTTTTTTAAAAACTCAGTTGCTGCAAACTATGACAAAATTTTTTTTGACTTTAAGATAAATAGTATCACTGGAGAGGTTATTGATTTAAATGACTATAAGGATAAGGTAGTTATGGTTGTAAATACTGCTAGTTATTGTGGTTTTACAAAACAATATGCTGAGTTACAAACACTTTGGGATAATTACAAATCTAAAGGTTTTATTGTTTTAGGTATTCCATCTAATTCTTTTAATCAAGAAAAAAAGTCAAATACTGAAGTTAAAGAATTTTGCGATGTAAATTTTGATATAGATTTTCCATTAACCTCAATTACCGATGTAAAAGGTGAAAATGCTCATGAAATATATCAGTGGGCAAAAGAAAATTATGGAAAATCAGCAGTTCCAAAGTGGAATTTTTATAAAATTTTAATTAATCGACAAGGAAAGATTGAAGATACTTTTTCATCCTTAACAAATCCAATGTCTAAGAAAATAACAAATATAATTGAAAAAATCTTATAAATTAATCGTTAATCCATCATGAGCAGGAATAACATTCTTTGGTAAAACCTTTTTAAGCTCATTATAATCTAGCACAGGAGATAAGTTAGTTAAGATTGCTTTCTTGGGTTTAAATTTTTTTATTATAGATAAAGATACCTCTAAATTGAAATGAGATGGATGTGGCTTGTACCATAAACAATCAATTATCAAATATTTAAGACTTTTAAAATATTTATAATCTTTGTTATAAATTTTACTTACATCACTTATATAGGCAATTTTTTTATCTATAATAAAACAATTAGATTTGACTTTTCCATGATCAACTTTGATTGATCTTATCTTCATAATCTTATTATTATTTCTAACTGATAAATTATTTTTTAGTTTATGTAATTTTAAAGTAGCTGGATACTCTCTTGAATAACTTTTGAAAATATATGAAAAAGTCTTTTTTAAATAATCAGAGGTATCTTTATCAGCATATACATTTAATTGTTTTTTTGTATTAATATAAAATGTCCTTAAATCATTAATACCGTGTGTTTGATCACCATGCATATGTGAATATAAAACTTTATCTATTCTTTTTATTTTATGTCTTAATAATTGATGTCTTAAATCTGGGGATGTATCAATAAGAATATTTTCGTTAGAGGTTTTTATAAAACCGGAGCACCTTGTTCGATAATTTTTTTTGTTTTTAGGATCACAATTTCCAAAGAAACCATCTGGTCTTGGCACACCCATTGAACTACCACATCCTAGTATGATAAATTTCATAATATTTTAATTAAAGAATAATCTATTAAAGTTGTTCGAAGTGAAATCTATAAGATCTGATTTGGATACACCTTTAATTTGCGCTAATTTTTCTGCTGTAAAATCAATAAAAGATGGTTCATTTTTTTTTCCTCGATTAGGAACAGGTGCAAGATATGGACTATCGGTTTCTATTAAGACTCTATCTAAAGGTAATGATCTGAAAGTTTCTTGTAAATCAGTGGAGTTTTTAAAAGTTATAATTCCACTTGCTGAAAAATAAGAATTCAATGTAAGAAGTTTTTCTGAAAATTTTTTTGATCCAGTAAAACAGTGCATCAAAATTCTTGGGTGATGTCCTTTATACTCATTGAGTATATTAAAGGTATCATCTTCTGCATCTCTTGAATGTACGATAATAGGAACGTCACACTCTATTGCTGCTTCAATATGTGTTTTAAAACTAGTTATTTGTTTCTCTTTATCACTGTTATTATAGTAATAATCTAATCCCGTTTCTCCTATTCCAATTATTTTAGGATTTTCTTTAAGACTTTTAATTATTTCATTCTTAGTTATCGTATTAGTGTCACTTTCATGTGGATGTATACCTACTGTTCCATATATGATCTCATCTTTATTGACTATATCTTTAATTCTAGAAAAACTCTCAAAAGATGTAGATATAGTTAATAACTTTTTAATACCAACATCTTTGGATCTTTTAAGCACATTTGAAAGATCACTAAGTAGCGGTTCATGATCTAGATGGCAATGTGAGTCAATCATTTTCTTTTTCTATTTTCTTAATTAATATATCTATCTTATTTATCATATTACCCTTAATAATAAATTCATTATTAGATATAGTTTCTAATTTGATATCTTTTTCTGATAAATTAAAAATTTTTAATGCTTTCAATGATGTTTCGGGAATGATTGGATAAAGTAAAAAGCTAATTTTCCTGACTATTTCTAACGTTGTGTAAACTATAGTATTTAACCTAATTAAATTATCCTTTTTTTTCCATGGCTCTTGATCATTAAAGTATTTGTTTGCGTCAAACAGAGAATTAACAATAAAATTTATATAAAAATTTATATTTTGTTCATTTATCTTAGACCTTATAGTATCTAAATTTTTTTGAAATTTATTTAATATCTTCAAATCATCGGGTTGAAAATCAATTTTTGCAGGAATTTTTGCATCACAATTTTTTATCGCAAAAGCAGTAACTCTTTGACATAAATTACCATAATTATTTGCTAAATCGCTATTTATACAATCTTCAAGTCTATCTTGAGAAATATTACCATCGTTTCCAAATGAAACTTCTTTGACCAAATAATATCTCAAAGGGTCTAAACCGTATTTTTCAATAATTTTTAATGGATCTAAAATATTTCCCTTAGATTTTGACATTTTTTCTTCACCAGATAATATCCAACCATGACCATAAACTTTTTTTGGTAATTCAATTTTAGCAGCTAAAAGGAAAGCTGGCCAATAAACTGCATGAAATCTTAGGATATCTTTACCAATCAAATGGATAGATGCTGGCCAAAATTTTTTAAAAAGTTCATCATTTGTATCTGGATAATTTAAAGCACTTAAATAATTTGTTAATGCATCGAGCCATACATAAATAATATGTTTATCGTTACTAGGAACTGGAATTCCCCATGTAAAAGTTTTACGACTTACAGAAAGATCTTTAAGACCACTTTTTACAAAACTAATTACCTCGTTTTTTCTAGACTCAGGTAATATAAAATCTGGATTATTTTCATAGAATTCTAATAAAGGTTTTTGCCATTTAGAAAGTCGAAAAAAATAAGACTCCTCCTCTATCCATTCAACGTTAGATTTTGACGATTTTGCAATTTTTTTTCCATCTAATTCTTCTATTTCATCTTCATTGTAAAAAGCCTCATCTGAGACTGAATACCATCCAGAATAATTTGATAAATAAATGTCATCATTTTTTTCAAGAAGAGACCAGAGATGCTGAACTGTTTTTTTATGTCGATCCTCAGTAGTTCTTATAAAATCCGTATTAGATAAATTTAATGTTTTTGAGAGATCTTTAAATGTTTGACTAATTTGATCGCAGAATTCCTTGGGCTTCTTACCCGCTTTTTCAGCTGATCTTTGTATCTTTAAACCATGCTCATCTGTACCAGTTAAAAAATGAACTTTATAATCATCAATTGATTTAAATCGTGCGAAAAAGTCAGCTATAATACTAGAATATGCATGCCCCATATGAGGTTTTCCTGATGGGTAATATATTGGAGTAGTAATATAAAAATTTTTATCCATTTAAAATTTTATATTCAAATTCCATAAATAAAGACTCTTCATCTAAATTAAATTTTTTAGTGTCATTTATTCTCTTTAAAAAATAATCATAATATTCAAAAGTTCTTGATTTTGCTAATTTTACTTTTGTTAAAAAATAAAACTCAAAATATTGAAATATTATATCTTTAATTAAAGCATCTTTTTTATACAAATTATCTTTAATAACAAGTTTTAGAAATCTTTTTAAATCATAATCCTTTAAATCATGTTTCTGTATTTTAAAAAATTCAATTAAATGATACATTTGTCCAGGTGTTAAATAATAGTTTATCAAATCTTTATTAATAAATTTCATAATATCATTATCTAAAATCTTATTAATAACTGAAATCGAGGTTTTGTGATCTAAAGATATTCTAAAATTGATACATCTAGATTTTAAAGTAGGTAAAATAAATCTATCGTTATTTATCAATATAAAATAAGTGTTTGATGGTGGTTCCTCTAAAACTTTCAAAAGTGCATTAATAGAGGAAATATTTAATGTTTCGATATTATCTATAATTATAAATCTTTCCTTGTTATTAAAAGATGATTTATTCAAATTATTAATCAATTCTCTAATTTGATTAATATCAATATTTTTTTTTTCACTTAAGGTATCAACTAATAATAAGTTGGGATTTGATCCATTTATTACAAGCTTATAAGATTTATTGTCAGGATTAATTTTGGACTCCTTAATAATATAGGGATATTCTTCGTTAATTGACAAAATATAATTTACTAAATGAAATGCTAAAGTTGACTTACCCAAACCCTTGTCACCACTAAGTAAAATTTTTGTAGGTAATCTTTTTTTCTTATAAAGTTCAACAAATTCTAACAGATAGTTGTCGAGTGAAAACAAATTAGTTTGATTTATAGGACTTAGGCTCATTTTATCAATTTTTCAATTTTCTTTAAAACGTATTTTTCATTAAACTTAATATCTAAATTTGAGTCAATTATTTGGTATTTTCTTTTATTTTTATTTGATAGTTTTACAAAACCTTTTTGAACTTTATCGTAAAAATTTTTTTTGAAATTATCATACCGGTTAGTAGATTTTCTTAATCTAAGTCGCTTTACCATATTTTTATGATTTACTAGGTTTAAAAAAGTAAAAGAGACTTTAAAATTTGATAAGATATGTTTGTTAATACTATTTATTAAATCTAAATTTACACCCATACCATAGTGTTGATACGCAATAGTTGAATCAACAAATCTATCTATTAATATAATTTTTTTTTTGTAATATTTTCTTAATAGACTAATATTTTCACTTCTAGAAGCTAAATAAAGCAGCAAATCTGTATTTTTATTAAAATTGGATTTTTTATTAAGTATCAATTTTCTTATTTTTTCTGAATTTAAACTTCCTCCTGGTTCTCTGATCTTGATAAAAGAAAGTTTCTTTTTTTTAAGATATTTTGAAATTTTATCTAAATGATGAGTCTTCCCACTTCCTTCAATACCCTCGAAAACAATAACAGGTTTTCTAGACATCGCCCCAGATTAAATAATTCAATGATTTAATTAATCTAGTAAAAATATTTACTTTTTGAACATCGTTAGACGCTAATAGATCATATTCACCTATCAATTCTTGATCATATACCACCCTATAAGTTCCAATTTTTTGATTTTTTTTAATCGGCGCTTCTACTGGTCCGTCATATTTCAAGGATATTTTTAATAATCTTTTTTTTGCCTTTTTGATTGTTTTATAAATATCAGTATCAACATGCACATCAACAAAGCTTTGTTTACCAAGCCATACCTCTACTTTATCAATAGGTTTATTAGCTTTATTTATCTCAACTAGATCAAAATTTGTTAATCCATAAGTTAATAATCTTGAACTTTCTCTGGATCTTGAACTTTTGGTTTCAAATCCGCTTCCGACAGCAATTAATCTTCTCCCCTTTCTATTAATTGACGACGCTAAAGAATATTTTTCAACAGCTAAGTAACCTGTTTTAATACCATCGGCACCAATATTTTTGTAAAGAAGAGGATTTCTGTTACCTTGTGTAATTGGATCACCTCCTGTTCTATTCCACGTAAATTCTTTTTCTGCAAACCACTCATAATATTTTGGATGTTCCTTAATTAAATAATTAGACATGATTAAGATATCTCTAACCGTTGAATAATTGTCTGGATCATTAATTCCAGATGAGTTAGCGAAGTTTGTATTTTCCATTCCTAATTCTTTTGCTTTAGATGTCATTAAGATTGCAAATTCTTCCTCAGTACCAGCTATTCCTTCCGCAAGTGCAATACATGCATCATTACCAGATGCAACAATTATACCTAATAGTAAATCCTCTACAGAAACTTCATCACCAACCATTATAAACATAGATGAATAACCTGCGGTTGATAATCTCCATGCTTTTTCAGAAATTATAAATCTATCATCTAAAGATAGATCACCTGATTTTATTAAATCAAAAGCAATTATTGATGTCATTATCTTAGTCATTGAAGCTGGATAAATTGATCTATCTGGATCTTTTTCATATAAAATTTCTCCAGATAAGAAATCTTGTAATATTGCTGTTCTAGCTTTTATGTCAATATTCGCATTAACAGAAAAAATTAAAGATAAATATAATGAGATAATGATAAAATTTTTTTTAAGCATCTTTAATTATTTCTAGATTTTCAAAATACAAAGAATTCATTTTTTCAAATGAGTCTTTAAGTGACTGTATATCATTAAATGGTCCCAATAATAACCTATAATTAGTTTTAGTAAGTTCAATGATTTTAATATTTTTCAATTTAACTTCACTTTTAATTTTATTACTCATATTTTTAGCAGATTTTTTATAATAAAAATCAGCTACTTTAATATAATAAGAAAATTTATTATTTTTTTGTAATTTTTTTTTAGTTTTATTGGATGAGTTTAGATCACTAATTTTAATACCATCTATAGGTGCCTTTTCAGCAACTTTTTTTTCTTCCTCAAAAGTTTTAGTTTTTTTGGCGATATATGTAGAACTTTTTGAAATCAAGACTATATCTATATACGGCTCTTTTAAATCAAGTTCTAACTCCTCAGCAATTCTTTCAGTGATAATTGAATTGTAAAATGATGAAAATTTTACTCTGTTTGATTTTACTTCTGCTATAAGTGATTTTCCATTTAAAGGATTAGTAATTTTCACATTTGATTTTCTTTTTAGATTTTTATGAAATATTGTTAATGATCTTTGATCAATTTTTTTAATTTTTAAATCGTCATTATAAATAAGAGAAAATCCGCTATTTTTATATTTTTTGTCAAATGTAATATCTAATTTCTTACTTTGATTAATAGTAGTTTGATCACAACTTAATAACAAAAATAAGGTACTTAAAATAATAAAAATATTAAATTTCATTTTTAAATTTATCCTTTAAAGTACACACAGCAAGTGCAAATCTTAAAGATCTATTCCATTGTAAAATTATTTCGTAATTTTCAAAAACTATATAAGCAGGATTTAAAGTTTGTGCATCCGGTATAATATCTTTGTCTGGTGTTATAATTGCTATTTTCTGGTTTTCATTTTTTATGTTTAAATCAGAATAATTTTTAATATATTTTTTAAAAGATTTAATTTTCTTTTTACTATGCAATTTTCTAGCTGACACGTTCAAAAATTTAATTGGAATATTTTCATCTAATTCAATTTTCTTAAAACAAAGATCATTTTTTTTCCACCCAATCTTATTTAAATAATTAGCAGCAGATGCATATGCATCCTCTGAATTTTTCAAATCAATAAAATCATCCTTATTGTAGTCAAAAGCATAATTCTTTATTGTTGATGGCATAAATTGAAAAAAACCAAATGCACCTGCCCATGAACCATATAATGTTTTGTAATCTATTTGATTATCATCAATTAATTTCAATAAAGTTAAGAGTTCATTTGAAAAAAACTCTGATCTTCTTTTATCATAACTTAATGTTGCTAATGATGATATTATATCCATTTTTCCAACATAAGTGCCAAAGTTAGTCTCGATGCCCATTAAAGATAAAAGTAATTCTTTTTCTACTCCAAAATTTTTTTCAACTAGATTTATAAGATTTGAATTATTTTCATAAAAATCTACACCTTTTTTTAATTTTTTAGTTGAAGTACGTTTGCCAATATATGTTTTTGTGTCCTCATAAAACTCTGGTTGAAACCTATCGTATTCAATTACTTTAGGTAAAAATCTTGCATTTTGCATTGCTGTATCAAAAGTCTGTTCTGAAATATCATTTGCTAATGCTACTTTTTTGAAATTCTTTTTCCATTCGTTGAAATTGATATTTTCACTAGAATAACAATTCAAAATTGTTATTAAAAATAAAAAAAATATTTGGCTAATTAGTTTCATAAAGATCTTTAAGATATATAATTACAGCAATCCAGATAATAATAAAACTCACTAATTTAATTAGTGAAAAATCCTCATTGTAATAAAAGTAGCCTAAAATAAACTGTAACGTAGGCGTAATGTAAAAAATCATCCCTGTAGCTCCAAGACCGATTAACTCAACACCTCTTACGTATAAAAATAAAGGAATCACAGTCATGGGCCCTGCTAATAATAGAAACATACTAAGACCTGGGTTAGATAAACTAAAGTCATTTAATCCCTTATCAAAAATAAAGTAAAAGACAATAAGAGCAAAAGGAAAAATATATAAACTCTCTATTAAAAGTCCTATATCAGTTTCTATATCAATTTTTTTTCTTACAAGATTATAAAATGCCCAACTCAAAGCTACGATTATACCAACCCATGGAAGTGTTTTTATATTAAGAAAAATCATAATTAAAATAGATATGATTACTAATAAAATTGAAAAAATTCTTTTTTTATTCAATTTTTCCTTAAAAAAAATGTATCCCAATAAAACACTTATAATTGGCATAATAAAATATCCAAAACTAGCATCTATTATTCTTTCCGTAGCTACAGCGTAAATCCAAATAGCCCAATTAATAAATATTAATGAACCTGAGATAAAAAGATAAAAAAGATTTTTTTTATTTGAAATACTTTTTATAAAAAGTTTCCATTTTTTAAAAAAGAGAGTCGTCATGACTAACATAACAGCGGTCCACAAACATCTGTGAACAACTAACTCAACATGTCCTATAAAGGCAACATATTCAAAATATATAACACCAATAAAACCCCACCAAAAGGATCCCAAAGATGTAAGTATTAATCCTTTATTAAAATGCTGGTTCATAAAATAATGAAATAGATAATAAACGTTTAATAGACTATTTTATGGTTGAATTAAATAATTATAATTATAAAACCTTGCTCACGGAGAGATGGCTGAGCGGTTGAAAGCACCGGTCTTGAAAACCGGCAAAGGGGCAACTCTTTCCTGGGTTCGAATCCCAGTCTCTCCGCCATCAAAAGTTTCAATATTTAAAATTTTTAAATAAATTATTAATCTTATTATTTTCAAATTGTATATCTGTGTTTAAACCATTGTAGAAATTATAAAGATTATTATCATCAATCTCTAAAAGTTTTATTAATTGATTAAGATCTTCCATGTTTAATTGATCTAAATATTTTCTTGTGAATGCACCTAGAAGTTTATCCATTTCTTTTGTGCCACGATAATTTGATCTGTAAATAATCTTTTTTTTAATTTGTTCTATATCAGCATTCATAATAAGAATATAATATCAGTTTAAAGATATGAAAAGAAATTATGAATACTTATTGTCTGATCTCAATTTACTAAAAGGCGTAGGAACCAAAACTTCAAATTTATTAAAGAAAAAAAAGGTCAATACTATTTTTGATTTATTATGGAAATTACCAAAATCTTTCACTGATAGAAGTTTATCATCTAAGATAATAGATTTAAAAATAGATGAAATACAGACAATAACCATAATTCCTCTCAAATACTCATTCCCAAAAGTTAGAAACTTACCGAATAGGGTTTTATGCAAAGATGATACAGGTGAGATAGATTGTGTTTTTTTTAATAGTTATGAGGGTTATATCAAAAAAATATTACCTATTGGCAAAGAGGTAACTATTAGTGGAAAAATTAAATATTTTAGAAATAAATATCAATTAACAAATCCAAAATATATTTCAGAGGACTCATCAATAATTAAACAAAAGCATAATAGATACTCATTAACTGAGGGTATCAGTGAAAAAGTTTATAATAAGATAATTTTACAAATAATAGATAATTTACCTGAAATTGAAGAATGGCATTCAAAAGATATATTGAAAAAATTCAATAATATAGGTTGGAATGACTCCATCAAAAAATTACATGAACCAGAAAATATTGGTAAATTTAAAGAAAATTTTTACCAAAGACTTGCTTATGATGAAATTTTCTCCACATTTTTGGTAAACTCAGAAATAAGAAAAAAAATAAAAAGGATAAAAAAAACAAAAAAAAATTTTAATATTAATAAACAAAATGAAATTATATCTAAGCTTAATTTTTCATTAACAAAAGACCAAAATAAAACACTAAGTGAAATAAATAAAGATTTATGCTCTGAAAATAAAATGTTTAGGTTACTTCAAGGAGATGTAGGAAGTGGAAAAACAATAGTATCTTTGCTTTCTGCATTTAATACAATTAATTCAGGATTTCAGGTAGCAGTAATGGCACCAACTGAAATATTAGCTAGGCAGCATTTTCTTTTAGCTAAAAAACTATTTTCCAGAAATATTAGGATTGAATTAATTTCAGGAAAATCTTCTTATAAAGATAAGAAAGTAATCCTCAATAAATTATCCAGTAAACAAATTGATATAATTTTTGGAACACATGCACTTTTTCAAAAAAAAGTAGAATTTAAAAAACTTGGATTAATAATAATAGATGAACAACATAAATTTGGAGTAAATCAAAGGAAGAGGTTATCTGATAAAGCTGGAAAAGATTGTGATGTTCTTTTAATGACTGCTACACCAATTCCACGTACTTTAACAATGACAATTTATGGCGATATGGATCTTTCAATTATTCGTGAAAAACCGAATATTCGCAAACCTGTAAAAACCTATAGCAAACCTGAAAATAAGATTGATGATGTAATAAAATTTATAAAAAAAGAAATCAAACTAGGTAATCAGATATTTTGGGTGTGCCCTTTAATTGAAGAGTCTAAAAAACTTGATCATTCTTCTGCAGTTAAAAAATCGGAATACTTAGACAAATTATTTCCTAAACAAGTTTTTCTCCTTCACGGAAAAACCACAGCTGAGCAAAAAGAAATAATTTTAAACAAATTCTTAAAAAATGAGTTTCAGATTTTAGTTTCGACTACTATAATTGAAGTTGGTATAGATTTTCCAAATGCGAATGTAATAATTATTGAAAATGCTAATAAATTTGGTTTATCTCAATTACATCAGCTGAGGGGCAGAGTTGGAAGAGGTAGCAAAGAATCTTCATGCATTTTAATGTTTAAATCAAATTTAAGTGATAATGCAAAAAAAAGAATTAATATACTTAAAGACTCTAATGATGGTTTTAAGATATCAGAGGAAGATATGAAATTGAGAGGTTTTGGAGACATTTTAGGTTTTAAACAAAGTGGAATAAAAAATTTTAAGTTAGCTGACCCAGTTCATAATCATGATCTTTTTATTTTAGCTGAAAAAGAGATTAAAAGAATTGAAAATAGTAATGAGGATATAAGTAAATTCAAACCATTAATTAAATTATATGATAGAGCTGATATAATTAATGATATTGCTTAACTCTTACCAGTAGATGTTCCAGCAGATACAATAAATTTAGAAGCTTCTTCAAAAGTCATATTAAGATATATAACCTCTTCGATTGGGAACATTAGTAAGAAACCGCTTGTGGGGTTTGGTGTTGTCGGAACAAAAACGTTAATTAACTTCTTGTTAGTTTTCTCAGCCATCTCACCTTTATTTTCTTTTGTTGCAAAACCAACTGCCCAAACACCTTTTCTAGGATACTCGACCAAAACAACACTTTTTTTGTCGTTCTGGTCTTTGTTAGAGAATGTTTCTGTCATTTGAACTATTGCAGAATAAATTGTTCTCAGAACAGGAATTCTTTTGAATAGGTCATCTATAAGTTTAAGAATTCGTTTACCCAAAAAAGATAAAGATAAACCTCCAACAATGGTAATAATAATTACTGAAAGTATTATTTCTAATCCAGGAATTTCAAATGGTAAATAACTATTTGGATTTATATTTTCTGGAATTACTTTAGATGAAATCCCGATTAATATTTTACTTAGATATAAAGTAAAACCAATAGGTATTAAAACTACTACACCGGTAATAAAATAATTTCTAAGAATTAAACTAATTGATTTTTTTTTCCTCTGTTTTGCCATTATCTAAAACTCGAAAATATCACAAAAGCTATTGCTATTATGAATAATATTAATAATATTTTATTATTTAGATTCATTATTATATATAATACCAATGTCTTACAAAATGAATAGAAGAAAATTTTTAACTTATGTAGGCTGTGGTTGTTGTGGTTTTGTAATTAACTCTTGTACAACCGCTCCCATTACGGATAGAAAACAATTAAAGCTGATCCCTGAGGGAAAATTAAATGCTCAGGCCGCTCAAATTTATGAAAAAGTAAAAGAAAAAGAAAAATTAATCAAAGATACACAGTCAATTAAAGAAATAAAAGAAATAGGAAAAAAAATGGAAGATGCAATATCAATTTATTTTGATAAATCAAATCTTCCAGATCCAACTGCCAATTTTAAGTGGGAATATATCTTAATAGATAATGAAAAAGTTAAAAACGCTTGGTGCATGCCAGGAGGTAAAATTGCTGTTTATAGTGGAATGCTTAAAATTACAAAAAATACAAATGGATTAGCAGCTGTTATGGGTCATGAGATTGCTCATGCTGTTGCAAAACACTCCGTTGAAAGAGCAAGTCGTGGTGTTCTAGTACAAACAGGTACTACTCTTATTGATATTTTTAGTGGAGGTGCTTTAAGTCAAATTAATAGGTCAACTGGTATGGATACCGTTGGTCTTATTTCCTCGATTGGTATAATGAATCCTTTCAATAGAAAACAAGAGAGTGAGGCCGATTATCTAGGTATGATTTTTTCTTCTTTGTCTGGTTATGATATTAGAGAAACTGAAAAAATATGGGAAAGAATGAAAGAGGCAAATAAAGGGAAAGAACCACCTCAATTTATCAGTACTCATCCTTCATCTGATAGTAGAATAAGAAACATACAAACTTGGTTAAACGAAATAATTTTGCAATACCCACCAATCGCTTAAAATATGGTGAGCCGTGATGGACTCGAACCATCGACCCATTCCTTAAAAGGGAATTGCTCTACCAACTGAGCTAACGGCCCATATTCACTTCAGGATGAAATCTATATATAGAATAATCTAAATATTTCAAACACGAATTTAAAAAAATAACTGAACTATTTACAACTTATCTATGTATTTATCATGAAAAGTATCAAATGTGTCATTTTGGATATTTTCTCTAATCGCTCTCATTAATTCTTGATAGAAATTTATATTATGTAAAGTTAACAACATTGATCCAAGAATCTCATTTGTATTGAACAAGTGATTTAGATAATTTTTAGAATATTTATTCAAATTTAGGTTTTTACACTCTGGGTCTAGAGGAGTATTGTCATCTTGGTATTTATTATTTTTAATATTTACTCTTCCCTGCCAAGTAAAAGCAAGTCCAGTTCTACCTGATCTAGTTGGAAGAACACAATCGAACATATCAACACCTCTTTTGACAGCGCCCAAAATATCATTTGGAGTACCTACACCCATTAAATAGTGAGGTTTATCATCAGGTAAATGTTCCTTAATGTCGTCTAAAACAGTGAACATCTCATCTTGAGTTTCTCCTACAGCTAGACCACCTAATGCATAACCATCAAATCCAATTTCCAAAAGTCCTTTTAAGGATTTTTGTCTCAAATCTTTAAATAAACCTCCTTGTACAATACCAAATAAAGCTTTGTGAGGGTTATGTCCAAAGGCTTTCTTAGATCTTTCAGCCCAATACAAAGACAAATTCATAGATTTATCTATAGTTTGATAGTCATTTGTTTTTTTTGGACACTCATCCATAACCATTACAATATCTGAATTAAGTCCTAATTGAATTTTTATACTTTCCTCTGGACTAAGATAAAATTTTTTTCCATCAATATGAGAATTAAAAATTGCCCCTTTTTCTTTATCTATTTTGTTCAGTTTTGATAAAGACATGACTTGAAAGCCACCAG
Source organism: uncultured Pelagibacteraceae bacterium (assembly GCA_902565385.1). Taxonomy (GTDB): domain Bacteria; phylum Pseudomonadota; class Alphaproteobacteria; order Pelagibacterales; family Pelagibacteraceae; genus Pelagibacter. Next base: position 66,896 of record CACFEW010000001.1, read on the forward strand.
AGTCTGTAAGAATTGGTAAATCACAATTCATAAATTTGTGAAGTCCACCGGCATCTTCAATTCTTTTAACACCTGGTCGTATCATTAAATGATAAGTATTTGATAGAATAATTTGAGAACCAGTTTTTTTTATATCATCTATTGTACAAGCTTTTACTGTAGCTTGAGTTCCGACAGGCATAAAAACTGGTGTTTCAATTTTACCTCTGTGAGTTTCGATTAAACCCCGTCTTGCAAATTTATTTTTTTTTAAAACTTTAAATTCAAATTTTTTCAATTGAAATTAGAATATTATAAAGATTTGAAACTAATAATTTTATCAGGATCTATTACTGCACCATTATTATTTTCATCACCCCTTTTGATCTTATCAACAAATTCCATTCCTTCGATAACTTTTCCAAATACAGTATATTGATTATCAAGAAATGGTGCTGGTTTAAAACATATAAAAAATTGACTATTCGCACTATTAGGATCTGATGATCTAGCCATAGACAATGTACCTCGATCATGTGGAAGATTACTAAATTCCTGTTTAAGATCAGGTAAATCAGATCCACCCATTCCAGCCCTTCCTAAGTCAAAATCATTTGAATTTGAGTTACCAAATTTAATATCGCCTGTTTGTGCCATAAAGCCATCAATAACTCTATGAAACACCACATTGTCATACTTGCCAGCATCAGCCAATTCTTTAATTCTTTTGACATGATTGGGTGCTGTATCTGAAAATAATTCTATCTTCACGTCACCATCTTTTAATTTTAAAATCATTATATTCTCCTCTGTTAACGATTGATTAATTGTAAATAAAAAAATAATTAATATCTTTATTAAGAGTTTACTCATATTTATCTTTCAAAGCTTTAATAGTACTCTTAGTTGTAAATTTTTTTATATCTCCATTAAGTTTAATGATTTCTTTAACAAATTTTGAAGAAATAATTTGATTTTCAACATCCGACATTAGAAATAAAGTTTCAATATTATTATTCAATTTTCTATTCATACCAGCTAGTTGAAACTCGTATTCAAAATCTGATACTGCTCTTAGGCCTCTCAATATAATATTTGATTTGTATTTTTTACAAAGACTAGTTGTTAATGATTTAAATGAAATCAAAGTTATTTTTTTTTTATTCATTTTTAGATCTTTAAAAAGAGCATTTCTTACAATTTCTAATCTTTCCTCAGCATCAAAAAGATAATCTTTATTTTCACCATCTGATACCGCCACAACAATTTTATCAAATAATTTTAATGCCTTTTTTATTACATCAATATGACCAAAAGTAATTGGATCAAAAGTACCTGGATAGATTGCTGTCTTAGACATTATATTAAATTATCATCAATTTTAATTGCTGAAACAACTTTTTCATCACCAGATAACTTAATTATTCTTACTCCTTGTGTATTTCTTCCGGCTGTTCTGATTTCTTTGACAGCTAACCTTATCACTCTACCCTTGTTTGTAGAAATCATTATTTCATCTCCCTCATATACAGGAAACGATGATGCAATATTCCCATTTCTCGGTGAATTAATTATTCCAATAATTCCTTTACCACCTCTATTTGTTGTTCTGTAGTCATAATGAGAGGTTTTTTTGCCAAAACCATTTTCACTAATAGATAAAATAAATTTTTGTTTTGCCGCTAATTCAGACTTATCATCTTTTGTATTTTTTCCATTTCTCTTTAACTTATTATTATCAATAATTGATAAGGAGACTATTTCATCATTAGATGTTAATTCTATTCCCTTTATACCTTTTGATGATCTTCCCTTAAATATTCTTAACTTTTTAGACTCAAATCTAATACACTTTCCAAATTTTGTACTTAAGATTATATCTTGATCATCTTTACAAATCTTAACTCCAATTATTTTATCATTAGTATCTAGCTTCATTGCTATTTTTCCTGATGTATTAATTGAAGCGAAATCTTCCAAACTATTTTTTCTAACTTTGCCTTGTGAAGTTGCAAAAACTATCTGATATTTACTTGAATCTTCATCACTTTCAGGAAATGGCATAATTGAACTTATTGATTGATGATTTTTAAGTGGCAAAATATTGAATAAAGATTTGCCTTTTGATGATGCTGAACCTTCAGGTATTTTCCATGCTTTTATTTTATAAACAAGACCTTCAGTAGAAAAAAATAGAACAGAAGTATGAGTATTAACTGATAGAGTTTGAACTACAGAGTCTTCATTTCTAGTGGTGATACCAGTTTTACCTTTACCTCCTCTTTTTTGAATTTTTACAGTTTTAAGTGATCCTCTTTTTATATACCCTTGTAAGGTAACAGTTATAAGAACAGTTTCTTTTTGTATCGTTTCCTCAATGTCGTAATTTAGTACTGCATCAATAATTTTTGTTCTTCGTGGTATAGCGTACTTTTCTTTTATTACTTTAAGTTCGTTGCTGATTACTTTTAATAATTCTTTTTTTGAAGATATAATTTTTTTCAGTGAGGAAATTAATTCAGAAAGTTTTTTTATTTCAACTTCTATCTCATTAATACCAAGTGCTGTTAATTTTTGTAATCTTAATTCCAATATAGCTTCAACTTGTACAACTGATAAATTATATACACCTTTTGAATTTTTGCTCTCTATCAGTGAAACCATTTTTTTTGATTTATTTATTTTCCATTTTGTATTTAATAAAGACTTTTTTGCATCATCTGGATTTTTTGAACCTCTTATAATCTTTATAACTTTATCTAAATTCTCAACAGATACAGATAGACCAATTAAGACATGTGCTCTATCTTCTGCTTTGTTTAGATCAAATTTTGATTTCTTTAGTACAACATCTTCTCTAAATTCTAAAAAATTCTCTAAAAATTCTTTAAGATTACAAGTCTTTGGCTTACCATCTACAATAGCAAGAGTATTAAACCCAAATGAACTTTCTATTTGAGTGTTCTTGTATAATTGCCTTTTAACAGTCTCAGGTTCAACGCCTGTTCTTAAATCTATTGAAACTCTGATGCCTTCTCTATTGGACTCGTCTCGTATATCTCTAATACCTTCTATTTTTTTTTCTCTAACTAATTGAGCTATTCTTTCATTCAACACAGATTTATTAACCTGATAAGGAATAGAATTTATAACTAATCTATCTCTACCATTTTTAAGAGTTTCATTTGATATTTCACCTCTAATTTTAAAAGAACCTCTACCTTTGTTGTAACCCTGTTTAATAATATCTTTACCAATAATTACGCCACCTGTAGGAAAATCAGGCCCAGGTATATGCTTCATTAAATCTTTAATCTTTATATCTTTGTTATCAATTAAAGCTAATGTGCCATTAATAATCTCTCCTAAGTTATGAGGTGGAATACTTGTCGCCATACCAACGGCGATACCCCCTGCTCCATTTACTAATAAATTTGGAAACTGCGCAGGCAATACAGACGGCTCTTTTTCTGTTTCATCATAATTACTTTTAAAATCGATTGTATTTTTTTCGATATCATCGATTAGGAATTGTGAGACTTTTGATAATCTAGTTTCTGTGTATCTCATAGCGGCTGCTGGATCACCATCTATAGATCCAAAATTTCCTTGACCATCTACGAGAGGTAAGCTCATTGAAAAATCTTGAACCATACGAACAAGAGCGTCATAAACTGATTGATCACCATGTGGGTGATATTTACCAATTACATCTCCAACTATTCTTGCAGATTTTCTAAATTGTTTTGACCAATCATAGCCGCCTTTATACATTGCGTATAATATTCTTCTATGTACAGGTTTTAAGCCATCTCTAACATCTGGTAGAGCTCTACTTACAATTACACTCATTGCATATGATAGATAAGATGAACTCATCTCATCATGCATTGAAATTAGTTTTATATTTTTATCTTTAGAAACTTCGTTTTTTTCCATAATGATTAGAATGGAATATCGTCGTCCATATCATTTTGTACTTGAGATAAATCCTCAGTATTATTTGATACTTGTGAATTGTCATTTGCTATACCACCACTAGAATTTCCACCTCCGAGCATAGTTAGAGATGAATTGTAACCTTGTATAACTACTTCAGTTGAATATTTGTCTTGTCCCGATTGTTCATCCTTCCATTTTCTTGTTGATATTTGACCCTCAACATAAACTTGAGCACCTTTTTTAAGATATTGTTGAACAACATTTACTAAACCTTCATTAAATACAACTATACGGTGCCATTCAGTTTTTTCTTTTTTTTCACCTGTATTTTTATCTTTCCATGATTGACTTGTTGCGAGACTTAATCTTGCAACGCTCTTTCCATTCACCATTTGCTTGATTTCAGGATCTGCGCCTAAACGACCAATTAAAAGTACTTTATTTAAACTTCCAGCCATAATATTTTAATATTTATTTTATTAGTTAATTAATTTATATCACAATTTTACTCTGAATATTAATTTTATTAGGCCAAAGCAACATAAATAATGATTAAAAAGATAGTTATAAAGGGTGCAAAAGAACATAATTTAAAAAATATATCTTTAGTAATTCCAAAAGATAAATTTATTGTAATTACCGGATTATCTGGATCTGGAAAATCATCGTTAGCTTTTGATACAATTTATGCAGAAGGTCAAAGAAGATATGTTGAGAGTTTATCAGCATACGCGAGACAATTCTTAGATAAAATGAGAAAACCAAATGTAGATCTTATAGAAGGTTTAAGCCCTGCTATATCAATAGAGCAAAAGAATACATCAAAAAATCCTAGATCTACAGTTGCAACTGTAACTGAAATTTATGATTATATGAGAGTATTGTACGCTAGAGCTGGAATTCCATACTCACCGTTTACTGGAAAACCAATCGAGTCACAAACCGTAAGTCAAATAGTAGATAAAATTAAAAAATTACCAAAAAAATCAACAATTTATTTATATGCACCTGTAGTTAGAGGTAGAAAAGGTGAATATAGAAAAGAAATTTTAAATTATAAAAAAAGAGGTTTTAGAAAAATTAAAATTGATGACGTTTTATATGATATTGAAAAAGCTCCAGAACTAAATAAGAAAATAAAACATGATATTTCAATACTTGTCGACAGAATAGTTTTGAACTCAAGCTTAGGAAATAGACTTGCAGAGGGTATAGAAACTTCAATACAACTTGCTAATGGCTTATTATTTGTTGAATATGAAGACGAAACTTTGCCAAAAAAATTTAGAAAGTTAGAAAAGTTAATTTTTTCAACAAAATTTGCCTGCCCTGAAAGCGGATTTACTATAGAAGAAATTGAGCCAAGATTATTTTCATTCAATAGTCCATTTGGTGCTTGTGAAGAGTGTGAGGGCATTGGCATAAAACTTAATGTTGATCCAAATTTAGTTATACCGAATGAGAAAAAAAGCATAAGTGATGGTGCGATTGAACCATGGGCAAAAACAACGACACTATATTATGCTCAAACATTAAGCTCTCTTGCCAGACATTATGGATTTTCTCTAGAAGAAAAATGGTCAAAATTACCAAAAAAGATAAAAGATATTATTCTTTATGGATCTGATGATGAAGAAATAAAATTTACATATGATGATGGCTATGAGAAATATTCACATAAAAAAACTTTTGAAGGCGTTATAAACAATTTAGAAAGAAGATATTTAGAAACAGACAGTGATTGGAAAAGAGAAGAAATCGCCCAATATCAATCAGATACAAAATGTGAAAGATGCAATGGTCACAGATTAAAAGATGAGGCTTTATGCGTGAAGATAGATGGTCTTCATATTAGCGAAGTTACAGAAAAATCAATTTCAGATGCAGCAGTATGGTTTGATAATTTAAAGAATAATTTAGATAAAAGACAAGTAAAAATTGCTGAACATATTTTAAAAGAAATCAACGAAAGATTAAATTTTTTACTCAATGTTGGTCTTGATTATTTAACACTGTCCAGAGAGTCTGGAACCTTATCTGGTGGTGAAGCACAAAGAATAAGATTAGCATCACAAATTGGTTCTGGATTAACAGGCGTTTTATATGTTTTAGATGAACCTTCAATTGGTCTTCATCAAAAAGATAATGTAAAACTAATCAATGCTTTAAAAAGATTACGAGATTTAGGCAATACAGTTATTGTAGTTGAACATGATACTGAAACAATGGAAAACGCAGATCATATAATTGATCTTGGTCCAGAGGCTGGCAACAAAGGTGGTGAAGTTATTGCTCAAGGCTCAATAAAAGAAATAAGCCAAAATCAAAACAGCATTACTGGAAAATATCTATCAAACAAGTTCAAAATAAATGTGCCCTCAAAGCGGAGACTAGCCAAAAATGGAAGATTTTTAGAAATTACTGGTGCAACAGGTAATAATCTAAATAATGTAAATTTGAAAATTCCATTAGGAAGTTTAACTTGCGTAACAGGAGTATCTGGAAGTGGTAAATCAACTCTTGTATTGCAGACTCTTTATAACGCTTTAAATCTTACATTAAATAATAATAAATCTAGAAAAATTCCAAAACCCTTTAAGGGTTTTAAAGGAACAGAGTTGGTTGATAAGATTATCGATATTGATCAGTCTCCTATAGGAAGGACACCAAGATCTAATCCAGCAACTTATACAGGTGCATTTGGTCCTATTAGAGATTGGTTTACAGGATTACCAGAGTCAAAATCTAGAGGTTATAAACCTGGAAGATTTTCATTTAATGTTAAGGGTGGTAGATGTGAAGCCTGTGAGGGAGATGGGGTTATTACTTATGAAATGCACTTTCTTCCAGATGTTTATATTCAATGTGACGAATGTAAAGGCACCAGATATAACAGAGAAACTTTAGAAATTAAGTTTAAAGATAAAAGTATCGCTGATGTTTTGAATATGACTGTTGATGAGGGATGCGATTATTTTGAAAATATATCCAATATCAAAACAAAATTACTTACACTAAAAAAAGTTGGTTTAGGGTATATCAAAATTGGTCAACAAGCTACAACATTATCAGGTGGTGAAGCTCAAAGAATTAAATTAGCTAAGGAATTATCTAAGAGATCTACAGGTAGAACTATGTATATACTTGACGAACCAACTACTGGTTTACATCAACATGATATTAAAAAGTTACTTGAAATTCTTCATACATTTGTGGCTTTAGGAAATACTGTTGTCGTAATTGAACACAACTTAGATGTAATAAAAACAGCAGATTATATTGTTGACATGGGCCCTGAAGGCGGTGTCAAAGGTGGAAAAATTATCGCAGAAGGAAAGCCAGAGGAAATTTGTAAAATCAAAGAGAGTTATACGGGAAAATTTTTAAAACCCTTATTAAATTGAGGCAATTTATGGGGTTAAATTGATACAGATTTAGTGTATAAACGCTACTCGTATGGGAAATATACTTTCATCTTTATCTAAAACAATTCACACCTCAGTAATTTTGGCAATTATTTTATTTGTTGGTTTTTTTTATCATAACGATGGATTTGCTTTTGACCAAATTTTTTGGAGTTGGGTTGCAAGATATACACATGTTCTTGTTGGCATAATGTGGATAGGTCTTTTATGGTATTTTAATTTTGTTCAAATACCAAATATGGCCAAAATTCCAGATGAACAAAAACCAGCTATAGGAAAAGTTATAGCCCCAGCAGCACTTTTTTACTTTAGATGGGCTGCAGCTTTCACAGTTATATCGGGTCTTATTCTTGCGTGGCTAAATGGCTATCTTCACGATGCTATGACTCTTAGTTTAGGCTCAGGTATTCCAAAACATACTGCAATTGGTATTGGAATGTGGCTAGGACTTATAATGGCTTTTAATGTCTGGTTTGTTATATGGCCAAATCAAAAAAGAGCTTTGGGAATTGTTGAATGTGAACCTGATTTAAAAGCGAAATCAGCAAAAACAGCAATGTTATTCTCAAGAACAAATACTTTATTATCGATACCAATGCTGCTTACTATGGTAGCAGCTCAAAACTTGTATTAATTTTTATTATCTTCTTTAATTACAGTTTTTTGAGTAACATTAAGTCTTACCAAAACTGTATTTGCGATATAAATTGATGAATACGTTCCAAAAATGACTCCAAATATCATTGCTAAAGAAAAACCTTTTAAAACCTCACCACCAAAAAAGAATATTGAAAGTAATGCTAATAGAGTTGTGATTGATGTTATCAAAGTTCTAGATAAAGTTTCATTAATTGAAATATTGGTCAGTTCAAAAATTTTGATATCTGAGTATTTTCTCAAATTTTCTCTCACCCTGTCAAAAATAACGACAGTATCATTCATTGAATATCCAACTATGGTTAACACAGCTGCAATTATTGATAAATTAATCTCTAGGCCTAATAAAGAAAAGAGACCAAGCGTAACAATAACGTCATGAAATAAAGCTATAATAGCACCTAAGCTAAATTGCCATTCAAATCTTATCCAAATATAGACAAGCATTAAAAACAAAGCTACTGATATTGCAATAACACCTGATCTTAATAATTCAGCACTTACTTTAGGACCAACATTTTCTACACGTCTAAAATTGAAGTTGTTCCCAAATGATTTGTCCAAATTCTTCTTAATTTCCTCAATTACATTTTTATTTTCATTATTTTCAAACTTAATTAAAAAATCAGTTTCATTACCAAAGTTTTTAACAGATACATCACCCAAATTCATTTGACTTAAATTGTCTCTTAGTGAGGAAACATTAATCTTATTAACTGTAGATCTTAATTCAATAAGAGTTCCACCTTTAAAATCTATTCCAAAATTTAAACCTTTAAATGTAAGTAACAATAAAGAAACGATCACTAAAGATACTGAAAGAATATTAAATTTATTGTAATATTTATTAAAGGCAATCATCTAATCAGTCCCTCTTTTTCTTTATTTTTTGATACATACAAAACGGTTAATAATCTTGCTATAAAATAGACAGTAAATAGTGTTGTAAATATTCCAATTCCAAGTGTTAATGAAAAACCTTTAATTGGACCTGATCCCATAAAAAATAAAATAATTGCTGCTATTAAAGTTGTAATATTCGCATCTAGTATGGCAGTTCTTGATTTTGTGTAACCGCTGTCAAACGCTATTAAATTATTTTTTTCATTCTTTAACTCCTCTTTTATTCTCTCAAAAATTAGAACATTTGCATCGACAGCCATACCCACAGTAAGAATTATTCCTGCTATACCAGGTAAGGTTAAAGTTGCTTCAAAAATAGTTAGTATTCCAACTAATATGAAAAGATTTAATATTAAAGCAATATTAGTAATGATCCCAAAGATTTTATATTTAAAAAAAATATAAAGTACGACAAATATAAAACCAATTAATAAAGCAATCATACCTGCGTTTATAGAGTCCTGTCCTAAATCTGGACCAACAGTCCTTTCTTCAATAATATTTAGAGGAGCAGGCAACGCGCCTGATCTTAAAAGTAAAGCAAGATCTGTCGCTGATTGAAATGTAAATCCACCACTAATTTGACCAGACCCAGTTGCAATAGTATCTCTAATAACTGGAGCACTAATAACTTTTCCATCCAAAACGATAGCTAATCTTTTACCAATACCATTTGATGTTGCTTTACCGAATCTTTTTGCTCCTACCCTATCCAGAGAAAAAGTCACAACAGTCTCATTGTTTTCTGTATCCATTCTTGGTTGAGCATCTAGAAGATTTTCACCACTTAATATGATTCTTTTACTAACCATTGCTTCCTCGGTACCATCTTCGAATTCTAATTTTTCTGCTCCGAATGAACCTTCGGTGTTATTCGTAACAAATCTAAATGTTAAATTTGCAGTTTTTCCAAGTAAAGATTTTATTCTCATTGGATCATCTAAACCTGGTAACTCAACTAATATTCTGTCATTACCTCTTTTTAAAATATTGGGTTCATTTGTACCGATTTCATCTATTCTTCTTCTAACTATTTCTAGCGCTTGATCTTGGGATGATGTTTTTAGATTAACAATTCCTTGCTTAGAAAAAGAAACCTTAAAAAAATTATCGTCCTCAACTATATCTAATTGATGTGATTTAAACCTTTCATAATAAGGATTAAATTCACTTTCTTCTGACATAAATTCATCTAATATAATTTGTTTTGAATTTTCATCAGAGGTAAATACAAGGGTCTGATTTAAAAGTTTAAAATTAGTAATTCTGATATTTTTTTCTTTAAAATAATTTCTTATCGTAACTGTTAAATTTTGAAGTTTTTGTTCGATTACAGGATCATTATCAATTTCCAGTAAAAGATAAGAACCACCTTGTAGATCTAAACCTAAATTAATTTTTTTATTTAATATTTTGTTATCAAAATTAAAAAGGTTAGATAAAGCGAATATAATAAAAAGTAAGGAAATTAAAGTAATAAAAATAATTCTTAGTTTTGAAAAATATAACACTTTAAATTCAAAAAAATTATTTTTTTACTTCTTGAGAGTTCATTAGACTTTGAACACCAGTGCCTCTAATCACCTCAACTGTTACATTGTCAGCAATCTCTACTTCAATTTTGTCATTATCTACAACTCTTGAAATTGTTCCTGTAATACCACCAGAAGTTACAATTTTGTCACCTTTTTTTAAACTCTCAACCATAGCTTTATGTTCCTTAACTTTTTTTTGCTGAGGCCTTATTAAGAAAAAATAAAAAATAACAAAAATTAAAATTAACGGTATAAATTGTCCTATTCCTGCGCTATCCATAAAACTCCTTAATTAAAATTGACTATTTATACTATCTAAAAGGTTAAAACAACTTTATTTCAGGGAAATTTTTTCCAAATTGTCCATATACGGTCTTAAAACTTTTGGAATCATTATGGAGCCATCTTTTTGTTGATAATTTTCTAAAACTGCTATTAAAGTTCTGCCTACAGCTAGACCACTCCCATTTAAAGTACCTACATAAAGAGTCTCTTTTTTCTGATTCTTATATCTTGCTTTCATTCTCACAGCTTGAAAAGTTGAACAAGATGAACAAGAGGAAATTTCTCTATATTTTTTCTCTGAAGGTAGCCAAACTTCAATGTCATAAGTTTTTTCAGCACTAAATCCCATGTCACCACTACATAAGATCATTTTTCTGTATGGCAATTCTAATAGATCTAAAATTGATGTTGCACATTTTGTCATTCTCTCAAGTTCTTCAAGGCATTTTTCCTGTTCGACGATACTAACCATTTCAACTTTGTAAAACTGATGCTGTCTAATCATACCTTTTGTATCTTTGCCATAACTACCCGCCTCTTTTCTAAAGCATGGTGTAGAGGCAACAAATCTCATTGGTAAATCTTTTTGATTAATAATCTTATCTTTAACAATATTAGTTAAAATCACTTCTGCAGTAGGTATCAAAAACTTTCTTTCACTCTTATCATCAAGTTTTATTTCAAATTGATCATTTTCAAATTTAGGAAGTTGACCTGTGCCAAACATAGTACTTTCAGATGCGAATAAAGGTGGTGAAATTTCCTCATAATCATTTTTTAATATATGCGTATCTAACATAAAATTTGAAATTGCTCTTTCTAGTAACGCCAGTTTATTTTTTACGAATACAAACCGTGAGCCTGTAGTTTTTGTAGCAAGGTCAAAATCAAGCATTCCAAGTTTTTCACCTAATTCATAATGTGATAAGGGTTTAAAATCAAAATTTGGTATTTGACCTGATTTCATGATTTCTACATTATCATTTTCATCTTTTCCGCTCGGAACATCTTTATGAGGAATATTTGGGATAAATGATAAAATTTTATCTAGTTGGTTTTTTATTATTTTTTGCTGTCTTGATATTTCGTCTATTTCATTTGAAATTTCTTTTGATTTTTCAAATAATTTTTCATCTTTAGATTTTGAAATTTCTTTCTTTTCATTCTCTAAAGTCTCTTTTTTTTGAATAAAATTTCTATTTTTGACATCTAAATCTTCAAGTTCCTTAAAATCTATCTTAAGAAATCTACCTTTCAGAGCGTTTTTGAAATCATCAAAATTTTTTCTTATTTCCTTTAAGTTATGCATTAGAATCTTTAAATTTCTTATCCTCTATAAACTTTACAGAAAAAATTGATAATTCATATAAAATTAATAGTGGAATAGCTAAACCAATTTGGGTTATAGGGTCGGGTGGTGTTAATAATGCTGCTGCAGCAAAAATTATAACTACAACGTATTTTCTTCTTTTCTTTAAAAATTCAGAATCAACAACACCAATTCTTGCTAGTAAACTCAAGACCACAGGTAATTGAAAACTTATACCAAAAGCAAAAATAAGTTTCATGACTAGTGATAAATATTCATTTACCTTTGCTTCTAGTTGAATCGGTAAATTTGTAGATAAACCTGTACTTTCAAACGATAAAAAAAACTTTATCGCTAATGGCATTATCAAATAATAAACTAACATCCCCCCAAGAAAAAAAAGTACTGGAGTTAATATTAGATAAGGTAATATTGCATGCTTTTCATGTTTATATAAACCAGGCGCTATAAATTTCCAAATTTGCATCAGTATAAACGGGCAAGTGACAAAGAATGCTGTAAAGAAAGAAATCTTCAGATATGTTAAAAAAGTTTCCTGGAGAGCGGTAAATATTAATCTTCTGTCAGTTCCATCATTTTTAACAGCTTGGGCAAAAGGATCTACTAAAAAACCATATAAATGTTCTGCAAAAAAATAACATCCAATAAAAAAAACAATTAGAAAAATAAAACTATGTATAAGTCTTTTTCTTAGTTCAGCTAAATGGCTTACAAAACCACCCTCTTTATCATTCTGACTCATGCTTTTTTTCTTCTTTTTTTTCTATTTTGTCATTTTCAATATCAATATTTGAAACTTCATTTTGGACGTTATTTATATAATTCTTAATTGTACCAATCCATGAACCAACTTTTTTTAACATTATTGGAAAATCTTTTGGTCCAAGAACAACAATAGCTATTGCTACGATAATTAAAATCTCAAACCAACCAATAGTAGGCATGTGATTTAATCTTTTTTGTTATTATCTTGATTATCTTCGGAAATATTTTTAGGTTCGTTGTCATCAGTAACATCTGATGCCATGCCTTTTTTGAAGCTCTTAATACCTTTAGCAACATCTCCCATCAGACTTGAAATCTTACCTCTTCCAAAAAGTAATACTACAAGTATAACAACAATTGCTATCTGCCAAATTCCTATGCTCATAGAAAAGTTATATATCTTTTATTCTTAATTTTAAAGTGACTTTTTTTAACCTAAGTTATGAATTCTTATTTTTCTCCTCAGAGTCTAGAGTGCTGCTTAGCATTTCATCAATATTCGAATAAATATCCTCTTTTTTACCATCTTGTTTCTCTTTATAAAATTTACCAGTTCCGAAAATAGCATTATCAATATTTGTACTATCGATGAGACCAGCGGCACCCAATTCATCAACAGTTGGTAAATCGGATAACTTTTGAAGATTAAAATGACTTAAAAAATCGTCAGTTGTAACATATTGAATTGGTTTTCCAGGGACATCTTTTCTACCACCTGGTTTTACCCAGTTTAGTTCCATCAAAATTTCAAGAGTATTTGTACCAAATGCAACACCTCTAATTTCTTCAATTTCAGCACGTGTTACTGGTTGATGATAAACAATGATTGCAAGTGTTTCAATTGCAGCTCTTGATAATTTTTTTTCAACAGTTTTTTCCTGTTTCATAATTTCAGAAAGATTTGGCGATGTTCTAAATGACCATTTTTTTGAGATACACACTAAATTAATACCTCGATTGGAATATTCGTTTTGTAATTTTAATAAAATTTTTTCGACATTAGTTTTTTTTGAAATCTTATTTTCTATAGTTTCAATATCAAGTGGCTCAGCAGCTGCAAAAACTATTGCTTCAATTTCTTTTTCAATTGAGGATAATTTATTAGGAAAATCAATAACATTATCTTTTTTAGTATTTCTTTTATTCATTATTTTTCCTTAATAAAAATATCATCAAATAAATTTTCTTGTTTAATTTTTAAGTTACCTTCTTTCACAAGTTCAAGTGATCCTGCAAAAATACCTGCTGTACCAGTTTTTTTGTATTTTGTAATACTCTTAAAATTTTTAGGTATCAAGTCCTCTAATTTTTTCCAATCAGTTAGTTTTCCAAAAAAATCTCTGATTGTTTTAATCCCCTCTTCAGTTGTAAAAACAGGGAGTTTAGGAATATTTATTTTTTGAAAATCTTTAGTCATAATAATAGTTGAATATGTTTTTAGTAATTCAAATAAATTTACTTTAATTTCACTGTTATAAATGGGTCTAATGCCTGCCCTTACACCTCTTGTTCTGATTTCACGACCTAATCTTTTACGCTTTAACATTTGCTCTGATAATAATCTGATTAATTCTAATTTTTTAAGTTGGAGTTTTAATTTTTCTGCCACTTCTTGAACTTTAAACTCCTCCTCAGGTGTTCCAGGTAAAAGAAGTTTAGATTTCAAATAAGCAAGCCATGTAGCCATAAGTAAATACTCAGAGGCGGACTCTAGATTTAGATTTTTTTGGTTTGTTATAAAATCATGAAATTGATCTGCAAGTTTTGTAATAGAAATATTTTCTAAATTCACCTTTTGAGATTTTGCAAGGTCTAACAATATATCTAATGGACCGTTATAATTTTCAATATCAACACTAAAAAGTGAGGAATCATTTTCTGTCATAAGCGAATACTAACTTATTATCTTATAAAATTGTGATGTTTTTTTTATTACAAATTTGCTTATGAAAGGTGAATTTTCAGCAACAATTTCCATCTCATTTTCTTTGGCATTACAATGTAAAACAAGATTACAACCAGCATTAAACGCATTGATTGTATTTTCTTTAATTTTACCTTTTAAACTTTTCATTGATATATCGTCAGAAATCAAAATATTCTTAAAACCTATTTTATTTCTTATTAATTTTATCATTTTTTTAGAATGCGTTACTGTGTTTTTTAAATCGATCTTTTTGAATATGATGTGGGCTGTCATTGCAAAAAAAGAATTTTTTCTTTTGAAAGGAAAAAAATCATTTTTTAATAAGTAATCCAAATTTTTACTAATTACGGGTGTAAAATGGTGACTATCAACTTTTGCTAAACCATGTCCTGGTATATGTTTAATAACAGTTCCTACGCCATTATTGTGGTGATAGTTGATACAATAATCGCCAATTTTAGAAACAATTTTGGGATTACTAGAGAAAGATCTGTCTCCAATAATTGATGATGAACCTTTCTTTCTAAGATCTAAAACAGGACAAGTGTTGATATTAACTCCTATCAATTTTAATAAATATGATGTTTTATCAATAAATAATTTATAGAAAAAATTAAATTCCTTAGGTTTTTTTATAAATTTTTTGCCAAAAAATTCAGAGGTTAAATTTTCAAAAGATATAATATTTTTAAGTCGGTTTACTCTACCACCCTCTTGATCAATTAAGATTGGATATTTATTATCGTTAAAGATTTTTCGAATAGATGTGGTTAATTGTTTTGCCTGTTTGATATCTTTTATGTTTCTGGTAAATAAAATTACTCCCCATGGCTTATATTTTCTTAGAAAATTCTTTTCTCTGGAGCTAAGTTTTGTTGATTTAATACCGATAATAAAAGATCTTCGATTATTCATTAATCTAGAAGTTTCCAAAAATTAAATTTTTTCTTTTTATCTTTATTAGATTTCTCTACATATTGAATGATATCTTTGGTATCATTTTCTAAAACTGGCAATTTTTCAGAATAAATATTAATTTTTTTGTCAATATTACTCAAAGATCTAAAAGAATTTTTTTTATTATCATCCGAAAAGTAATACTTACCTGTAAAAAATATAAAAAAACCGATGAGTAATAAAAATATTAAATATTTAATCTCTTTTAGCATCACATTTTATCTGGCGTAGACACTCCAACTATATTCATCCCAGATTTTATTACATTGGAAATAGCTTTTAGGAAAATTAATTTATCATCAGTTATTTTTTTTTGATCATTGATAAATCTTTTGTCTGGATTTTCCTTACCTAAATTCCAATATGAATGAAATAAAGAGGCTAATTCATATAAGTACGTCGGTATTCTATGCGGCTCAAGCTTATTACAAGATATATCAATACACTTGGGCCATTCAGATAATTTTTTTAAGATTTTTATTTCATCTTTGGAATATTCAAAATCGTAATTAGTAATATCTAGATCTGATTTTAAATCTTTATCAAGATGTCTATATACTGAACATATTCTTGCATAACAGTATTGAACGTAATAAAGGGGGTTATCTTTTGATTTTTCTATAACGTTATCAAAATCAAAATCTAGTTCAACATCACTACTTCGATTTAGCATTATAAATCTTGTTGGATCTTTTCCTACCTCATTAATTAAATCTTCTATAGTTATGTAGTCCCCTTTTCTTTTAGACATTTTAAAGGGTTTCTTATCTTTAATAAGTTTAACAAGTTGGCTAACTTTACAAATTAATCTATCTTTAGAGTTTGATAAGGCTTCGACAGATGATGAAATTCTTTTTATATAACCAGCATGATCTGCACCTAAAATATTAATTAGCCTATCAAATTTTCTGTCTAATTTATTTTTGTGGTATGCAACATCACTTGCAAAATAAGTCCAAGCACCATCAGATTTTTGTAATGCTCTATCTTTGTCATCTCCAAAATCAGTTGATCGAAAAAGCAACTGTTCGCGTTCAACCCAATTACTGTCATCTTCACCAGCAGGTGCCTTTATTTTTCCTTTATAAACAAATTTATTTTTATGAAGAAATTCAACAACTTTTTCCACTTCTTGATTTTCAACTAATTTTTTTTCACTGACAAAGTTATCATGATTAATACCAAGACTTTTAAGATTACTTTTGATTAATTTTAATGCCTCATTAATAGCTAAAGAAGTCAATTCTTGAGATACTTTGTCAAAATTTTTAAAATCAATATTTTTATTTGAGTTTAAAATGTTTTGAGCAAAACCAATTAAATAGTCTCCTGGATATAAATTTTCATTATCAGCTGGAAAAGGTTCATTAAAAGAAATCTCTCTTATTCTATAATAAACTGACTTTGTAAAATTTATAATCTGATTACCGTAGTCGTTTATATAATACTCTTTTGTAACTTTATTATTATTAAATAATAAAAGATTAGCCATCACATCGCCTAATATTGCTCCTCTACAATGACCAACATGTAAAGGACCTGTTGGATTGGCAGATACAAATTCTATTAGGTAATTTCTTTTAATATTTTTATTTGTTCCAAAAGAATTAGAATTTTTAATTACTTCTTTAATAAAGTTTGTCCAAAAAATGGGTTTAAATTTAATATTGATAAAACCAGGTTTTGCAACTGATATCTCTTCAATAAATTGATCCTCTTTTTTGATTTTTTCTGCCAAGATTGACGCCAGATCTAATGGAGATTTATTATTAATCTTAGAAAGGACCATTGCAACATTAGTAGAAATATCACTATCAAATTTTGAAGGTGGAATTTCTGCAGTTATCCCGTTAAGTGAATCTGGTAGAATTAAATCTCCATTTGAAGAAAGTGTTGAAAGGATTTCTTTTATTTTATCTAAGTACTGTTCAAAAATATTCATTTAAAGTTTTTGTGAAGGTTGATTGCATATCTGTCTGTCATTCCTGATATAAAATCTGAAATTGCTCTATATTTATCCTTTGAGAGATGATTTTTTGAAATAAATTTTTTAGGGTTTTTTTGTATTTTATTAAACAGTTTTTTAATTATTAATTTGCCATTATCGTTTTTTTTCAGAACTGCATTATTATTATACATCTTTGTTTTTAAAAAAAATCTTATTTCATTCACAGAATCTTTGACTTTTTCAGAAAAATCTACCATTGTTAAATTTGCTTTAGTAATATCTTTATAATTTTTTATTTTGTTAATCTTCAAATTAGTTTTGGTATTTTTAATTAAATCTCTTATCATTTGATCAATAGAGTCTCTTATAATCTGATATGTTGCAATTTTATAGTTTTGTTTGTTTATCTTTTTTTTATATTTTTTATAAATATCTTTAAAAAAGTTAATTTCAATTAACTCCTCTAGTTCAAATAAATTTGCATTTATACCATCTTGAATATCATGATTGTTATAAGCTATATCATCTGAAATAGCTGAAACTTGAGCCTCTAATGATGGATAAGTCTCAAAATTAATCTTATGATTGAATTTTTTTACACCAATAAGACTATCAACTAAATCTAATTCATAAACAGGACCATTATGCTTAAGCAATCCCTCTAAGGTTTCAATTGAAAGATTTAATCCACTATACTTAAGATATTTATTCTCCAAAAACATAACCACACGAAGAGTTTGTAAATTATGATCAAAGCCTCCATAATCTTCCATACATTCATTAAGAGAGTCCTCACCAGCATGACCAAAAGGTGGATGGCCCAAATCATGTGCCAAACTTAAGGTTTCAGCTAGATCTTCATTCAATTCAAGATATCTTGCAATAGATCGCGCAATTTGAGCAACTTCCATTGAATGGGTTAATCTTGTTCTGTAATGATCACCTTCTGTGTTTACAAATACTTGTGTCTTGTGTTTGAGCCTTCGAAATGAGGCGCTGTGAACTATTCGATCTCTATCTCTTTGAAATGGCGATCTATATTTTGATACAGATTCTTTGAATATTCTTCCTTTGCTTTTAGTAAGAGCAATCTTTGAGTATTTTTTCATCCTTTAAAATTAAAATTTAAGTATTATATTAGTAATACCAGTGATCAATAATGATTAAAGAAATTAAATTTACTGATAAGGCTCTAAAACAGATCAATGTTTTGCTGTCTAAAAAAGACAAAGGGTCGTTTTTTAGAATCGCTATCAAAGGTGGTGGTTGCTCAGGCTTCCAATATGAATTTACTTTTGACAAAGAAAAAGCAGCCGATGATTTAAATTATGAAAATATATTGATAGATAAAACCTCTGCAGATTTATTAAAAGGATCAGAAATAGACTATGTTTCTGAATTAATTGGTGAACAATTCAAAATAACTAATCCGCAAACCAAATCTTCTTGTGGTTGTGGTGTTTCGTTTTCTCTTTAATGATTATTTCCTCGTGGAATGTAAATTCTGTGCGAGCACGTATTGAAAATATCAAAAGTTATCTACTAAAATACAAACCTGATGTTGTGATGATGCAAGAAATTAAAACTGAGGATGTAAACTTTCCTTATGATGATTTTTCCTCAATGGACTATGAAAGTCATGTATTTGGTCAAAAAAGTTACAATGGTGTTGCTATTATTTCAAAAGGAAAATTAAAAAATGTTAAAACAGACTTAATCAAAGATAAACTAAAACAATCAAGAATAATCTCAGCTGAACTTGAATACAAAAAGAAAAATATTCAATTAATCAATATCTATACACCAAATGGTAATCCTGTTGATACTGAAAAATATGATTACAAAAAAAAATGGCTTGATGATTTAATTAAACAATTAAAAGCTTTAACCAAAAAAAATCAAAATATAATTCTTGGTGGTGATTTTAATATTATTCCTGCAGCTGAGGATGTCTATAATCCAAAAAGCTTCGAAGACGATGCTCTATTTAGATTAGAAATAAGAAAAAAATTAAGAGAAATGATTAATCTAGGTTTTAACGATGTTTATAGACATTTTAATGAAACTAAAGAAGGATATACTTTTTGGGATTACATGAGGGGTGCATGGCAGAAAAATAATGGAATGAGAATAGATCATTTTTTAGTATCTAATTCTTTAATAGACCAAGTTAAAGCTATTAATATTAATAAAGATCCAAGAGGCCGTGAAAAACCATCAGACCATACTCCAATAGAAATTACTTTAGCTTAAAGATTTTATTTTATTAACCAGCTCTTCATTAATATTTCGAGGGCCCTTATCTAATCTATTTTTATGTCTTCTCTCTCCTGGAAGTCTAACTCCATCAAATGTTTTCATTTTATTAAAAAATTCATCAGCATGTTTTTGCCAATCAGTTCCTGAAGTTTTGTCAGGTGAAATTGCAAGAATAAATTCTCCACCACTAGGAGGTCCGCCGTCATTATTATCTTTTGCAGCTGTCTCAAAACTAAAATTATCACCAACTAATGCGCCAGCCATTAATTCTACCATCATTGCTATGGCAGAACCTTTATATCCCCCAAAAGGAAGTAATACACCTCCATCCGCTATTGCTCCAGGGTCAGTTGTTTCTTTACCATCCTTAGTTAAACCAGTTCCAAGTGGAACTTTATGCCCTTCTCTTTTAGCAACTTGAACTTCACCCATGGCCATTGATGCAGTTGCCATATCGTAAACTACAGGAGTTTTTCCTGGACGTGGCCAGGCAAAAGAAATTGGATTTGTTCCAAACAATGGTTTGATAGCTCCAGCGGGTGCTACAGCAGGCTTGTATGATGTGCAAGCAAAGGCAACTAAACCTTCCTTTGCTAATTTTTCTGTTTCAGGCCACATCGCAGCCATATGATGAGAATTATTTATAGCAAGTACAGCCACACCATTTTCTTTTGCAGCTTTTGCTAATTCAGGTAACCCTTTATTTAAAACTACAGGGGCTAAACAATTATTCCCTTGAACTTTTATCACTGATGCTGAAATTTTTTTTACCTCAGGTTTTCCTTTACCATTAATTTTTCCGCTTTTTAAACCACTCACATATGCAGGTAACCTAAACAAGCCATGAGATAAAGATCCATCTCTTTCAGCATTTCTTATTAAATCAGAAAGGATAGATGCTGTTTCATCATCACAGCCATTAGCTAGTAAAGTCTTTTTAGCTAAATCAAAAATTTCATCTAATGTAAGGGAAACTGTACTCATCCCAATATTAGATATTATTAATGGTTAAAGATCAATTTTTATTTAACAACCTTTAAAAGATTTAGACATATTCCCAATTAAATCGAAGTATAAATCTTTGCCAGGGTTAAGAGTAGCTCCTAATGGATCGATAACCCCTGTTGCAACATTAGTATCTTTTGCTACAGCTTTAATGATATCAGGATTAAATTGAGGCTCTGAAAATATACAGCTTACTTTATCATGCTCAATTACTTCTCTAATTTCAGCTAATTGCTCAGCACCAGGCATTACGTCTGTATTAACTGTAAATGCACCTAAAACATTAATGTCAAACCTTTTTTCAAAGTATTGATAAGCATCATGAAAAACTATCGATTTAAAATCTTTATTTAATTCTGATTTTACTTTTTTAGTAAGCTTATCTAAATCTTTATGACCTTTTTTTAAATTTGCCTTATATTTAGCCTCATTTTTTGAGTCATTCTCAATTAAATGCTCTGCCATTTCGCTTAAAATTACTTTTGCATTCATTGGATCTAACCAAATATGGGGATCATGTTCACCATGTGCATGTCCTTCATGACCATGTTCATCGTGACCATCTTCTTTATGCTCATCGTCATGTCCGTGCTCATCATGACCATGTTCTTTCTCTTTTTTATCATGATCGTGGTCATCATGATCGTCCTCTTTCTTTGCATGATCATCTTGATCATCTTCTTTATGTCCATGGTCGTGTTCCTCGAAAATATTTCTCTCTCTAAATTTAAGTTTTGTTAACCCTTTAATTTCCATTAATTCAATTTTTTCAGCTTTTTTGGCAATCGATTTTAGTGGTTTTTCTAAAAAATTTTCCAAGTCCTCACCAACCCAAAATACTAAATCAGCCTCTTGCAACATTTTCGCATGCGTTGGCTTAAGTGCAAATCCGTGAGGAGAAGCATAACCGTCCACTATTAAATCTGGTTTTGCCACCCCATCCATTAAATAACTAGCTAGTGAATGAATTGGTTTTATTGATGTAACTACTTTAATTTCTGCATTTGCAGGTACAAAAATAGTTAAGAATGATAATATTGTTAAGATAAATGGTAATTTTTTTATGTTTTTCATATGTTGTATAATTTAAATGTTATAATATAACACTATGTAATAATATAACATTTATAAGTCAAGGAATAATATGAGCTCAAATCAGAATATACTTGTGAAGTTAAATGGAGCTGGTTTTAGTTTAAATAATAAGTGGCTTGTCAAAGGAGTATCACTACAAGTTGAAAAAGGGAAAATAGTTACTCTAATTGGTCCTAATGGATCAGGTAAAAGTACAACAGCTAAGATTGCACTAGGTATTTATAAAAAGATTGATGGTTCTGTAGAAAAATACACTAGTAAAGTTGGATACGTGCCGCAAAAAATCTCAATTGATTGGACACTACCACTAAGAGTAAACGATTTCATGGTATTAACTGAAAGTATTAGTAATGAATTAATTGATGAGGCCTTGTCTTTAACTGGTGTTATTCATCTAAAAGATAAAAATTTAGGTGATTTGTCTGGCGGAGAGTTTCAAAGAGTATTACTTGCAAGAGCCATTTCAAAGAAGCCTGAGTTATTAGTACTCGATGAACCTGTCCAAGGTGTAGATTTTACTGGTGAAATTGCTTTATACGAATTAATTAAAAAAATTTCTGATGAATTAAATTGTGGTATTTTATTAATATCTCACGACTTACATACCGTAATGAGTGCAACAGATCATGTTGTTTGTTTGAATGGTCATGTCTGTTGTTCAGGATCACCAATGGATGTAGCGAAAAATAATGAATACAAAGCTTTGTTTGGTGAACAGGCTTCTCAAATTTTATCTAGATATGAGCATAGACATGATCATGTTCATACAAGTGAAGGTGAAATAAAGAAAAATTAAATGTTAGATGATTTTTTTATTAGAGCTTTAATAGCAGGTATTGGAGTTGCCATAGTTACTGGACCTCTTGGATGTTTTGTTGTTTGGAGAAGATTATCCTATTTTGGAGATACTTTAGCCCACTCTGCATTACTTGGAGTAACACTAGCTTACTCAATGGAATTCAATATAGCATTCTCAGTATTTATTATTTCGTCTTTAATAGCTTTAACTTTAATACAACTTCAAAAAAGGACTAATCTTCCGGGTGATGCTTTGCTTGGTCTTTTAGCTCACTCATCACTCGCAATAGGTCTTGTGGTCATTGGTTTTTTATCATTTATCAGATTTGATATTATGGGATTATTATTTGGAGATATATTAGCTGTTACAGTTGATGATCTATTGATAATATGGATTGGAGGAGCATTAATCCTCTTAGTTCTAAAATTAATTTGGAAACCTTTGTTTGCATCAACAGTTAATTATGAATTGGCTGAAGCAGAAGGTTTAAATCCTGATCGTGCAAAAGCTATTTTTACTATTCTGATGGCAGCGATTATTGCTATTTCAATAAAGATGGTTGGTTTATTATTAATTACAGGAATGTTAATCATACCAGCTGCAATGGCTAGAAATATCTCTTCAAGCCCTCAGAAAATGGTAATGTATTCAATTATAGGTGGATTGTTGTCTGTGATTTTGGGATTATTTTCTTCACTTGAATTTAATACTGCATCTGGACCTTCAATTATAGCAGCATCTTTATTGCTATTTATTTTATCATTATTAAACATTAAACAATCGATTAAATTGAAAAATTAATGAGGAATCGGTAAACTAAACAAAATGCATACTCTTTCAAAAAATCAGCGAATTATTTTCGATATAATTGATAAATCACCTGAACCAATGAAAGCCTATTCAATTCTTTTTAATGTTCAAAAAAAAGGAATTAAAGCTCCTCTACAAGTTTATAGAGCATTAGATAAGTTAGTTGAAATTGGAAAAATTCATAAAATTGAAAGTAGAAACGCTTTTATTGCATGTCAAAATTCGAGTTGTCAGGTGTCAAAAGCTACAGCTTTTTCTATATGTGAAAGTTGTGAAAAAGTAACAGAGATTAATAATTCTAGTCTCTCAAAATATCTATCAAATTTTAAAGATAAAGCTGGTATGAAATATAGTAAATATAATCTTGAATTTTTTGGTTTATGCAAAAAATGTATAACCAAATAAATTTGAATTATTAATGATATTTTTTACTTTAAAGATCATACTCGCAGCAATAATAATAGCATTCGCCAGTTGGCTTTCAGGACAAAATCCAAAACTTGCAGGTTTTATTATCGCCTTACCTCTTGTATCACTCATAGCTATAGCTTTTTCCTACTATGAACATAATGATATAGAAAAAACAATTCTTTTTACTAAGAGCATACTAGTAGCGGTACCTGTGAGTTATTTATTTTTTTTACCCTTCTTTTTTGCAAAATCATTTAATATGAATTTCTTCCTAATTTATGGCACAGGCTTAGGATTTTTAATTGTTGGTTTCTTTATTCATAAATATATAACAAATTTTCTCTAATACTGTTACATCTTAATAAATTTGTAACATTAATGTAATAATTAATAAGAAGGAGAAAATATGTTTATAAAAAAATATCTAAAGTGGATTAGTACGTTTTTAGTTTTAGTAGGAATACTTCTTACAAATTTAAATATATATCCATTAAATATATATTTTCATGGATTAGGAGTTGTTGGATGGACTATAGCTGGATTTATGAGCAAAGATAAAGCAATCCTAACAAACTTTGGATTACAAATTCCATTATTTGTTATTGGAATTTATAAGATTATTTTTTAAATGAAGAATATATTGTTTGTTTGCACAGGTAATTCAGCAAGAAGTATTATTGCTGAAAGTATAATAAATAACGAGTATGACGATATGTATAAAGGTTTTAGTGCTGGGAGTAATCCAACAGGAAAAATTAATGAAGATGTGAAGAATTATTTATTATCAAAACATTATGATCTTTCAAATTATAGATCTAAAAATTTTAATACGTTCGTTGATAGTCAAATTAAAATGGATTATGTGATTACAGTTTGTAATAATGCCAATAACGAAGTCTGTCCTATTTGGCCAAATAAAGATCAGATAATTCATTGGGACATAGAGGATCCTGTTAAATTACTTAATGAAACAAACGACTTAAATAAAAAAGATGAAATAATAGAAAAAGTTTACAATAATATTCATAAAAGAATAAAGGAACTGCTTTATGAAAAATAAAAGTCGCTATTTTCTTGCTGAACTATTAGGAAGTTGTTTTTTAGTAATGATTATTGTTGGTTCAGGTTTAATGGCTGAAAACTTAACTAATGATGTTGCTGTGATGTTAATAGCTAATACTATAGCAACAGGAGCAGGTTTATTTGTGCTTATCACGGTTTTTGCTGATGTATCAGGAGCTCATTTTAATCCATTTGTAAGTATCGCAATGGCAATAACAGGCAAATTAAAAAGGAAACTATTACCCTACTATATCATTGCTCAATTGGTTGGTTGCTTAATTGGTGTTGGTTTAGCTAATTTCTTTTTTGAACATGAAATTTATGAATTATCTACTAAATCAAGAGATGGAATTTACATATTCACATCTGAGGTAATAGCAACATTAGGACTAATAATAATAATTTTTGGGTCTATGAAGTCAGGCAAAATTGCTGTTGCTGCTAGTGTTGGTCTTTATATTACTGCTGGTTATTGGTTTACTTCTTCAACTTCATTTGCTAATCCAGCTGTTGCTATTGCTAGAACATTTACAGAGTCGTTTACTGGTATTAGTTATTTAAATACTCCTTATTATATTTTAGCTGAGCTTATTGGAATGTTAATTGCTGTATTTATTGTTAAAAAGTTATTTTTAGAGAAAAATTGAAAAATATAAAACTTACCAATCGAATAAGTTTAATTAACAAAAAATTTAAGAAAAAAGAGTTTTATCATTATCTTAAAACTTCTAATCTTTCATTAGTAATACCTAAGCTTAAAGACAAATATATAGTAGTATCTCAAAAAAGAGTTCCAATTAATAAAATTAATTACGAGTTTCCTTCTGGCATAGTGGAAAAAAAGGAAACAACTCTCCAATCAGCATATAAGGAATTAAGAGAAGAAACAGGATATAGATCAAGATCAAAATTGAGTAAAATAATAACTTTTTATAATGAACCTGGAAGACTAACTACTAAAATTACTGGTTATTACACAGAAGACTTAATTAAAATTTCGAAACCAGAACAGGGTATTAGAATTCATCTTTTTAATCAAAGAGAGATATTTAAATTAATATTAAATCAAAAATTCAATAATAGTTCTCATATAGCAATGTTTTTTTATTTAATAACAGTTCTTAAAAAACTATAAACTAAAGGTTGTATCAAAATATCTTTTTTATTTAAGGATTATATGATTAAATCAAATATTAAATAATTCGGAGGCATTAATGAGAAAAAAACTAAAAAAAAATGAAAAGAAAAAAACAAAGATATTAAAATCAATAGACAAACTTAAAAATAAAATTACAGCAAAAGAAAAAAAATTATCAAGCCTTAATATTAAAATTGCTGGTCTAGAAAAAAAGGTTGCAGAAAAAAAAGCAAAAAAGCTTGCTAAGAAAAATGCAGAGCAGTCTCCTGCATCTATAAATAATTAATTCCAAATCGTCTTTCTCCCTTCTCATTTAAGAGAAGGAAGAAAGTAGTTAATCAACAAAATTTAAACAGGGGAAGAAATAATGAATATTTAAACTTTGATGGTGCTTTATACATAAACTAAATTACAAAATTATTTACTTATTGTTAAAGTTAAATGAATTTAAATTAAAATAATGTTACAAAAAAATATCACTCAATTAAAAATAGAATTAAATTTAATTTATCTTGAATTATTTGAGTAAATTACTCTTGGTTCTAAAAATAATTCTCTAGCAAGAGCTTTAAATCTTTTAGTAACTTGTTTTGAGATTATTTCTTGATGTTGTGATGGAATTTTTAAAAATACAGCATTACCTCTTTTATACAATTTAAACTCTTCAAGAAATATCGTAGATATCGAGGTCAATGATTGTGAAAATCTCAATGCTGCTCCAACTTGTTTGCTTGAAAAAATTTCATTATTATTTAAAAAAGTTAGATACTCCATCTTTGGATTATACTTGATACTACAGTACCGCCAATAACATGACAAAGCTAATTGTATTCTTTCTTTATGAGTCAATCTAAGTAAAGGAGTATTTATTGTTTCTTGAAATACCAATTCAGCTTTTTGAAATGCTCCTAATCCCCAATCCATATGACTTAATACACATGCCAGATATAATAATTTCTTATTAAAATGTTCATTGCCTTCAAAAACTGGCTGAATAAAATCATAATATTTTTTATAGTTCGATCCTAGATCACCTCTTTTTTTTGCAATATTCTCAAGTGCTTTATGAAAAATTTCTGATTCTTTTACATCTTTAAAATAGTCAATTGATAAAGAACCTTCACGCAAACCGCTTATAGAACAAATTATATTTCTTGGATTTGTAACTCTCATAATTTCATCAAGTATAATGCAACTATAAGGTAAATACGCTGTTCTAGATTTTGAAATATACTCAACTGTTTTAAGTTTAGATTTATTAAAAGATGAAATTTTTTCAACAAACTTAGATAAAACATTGTTATCAATACTATATTGATGAATTATATGTACCGGATGATTATTTTGAAAAAGATGTAATTTAAATAATGCTCGCCAGGTACCTCCAACTAAATATAGATTATTAAATTTCTTTTTTGAAAGCCATTTTTCTTCCCTTAATAATTTTTTGATATATTTTGCTAAATTTCTTTTTTTAACTATAGGATTATTTAATAATCTTAAAACTCCAATAGGTAATGAGGTTTTATTAGTAACTATATTATTTTCAACTCGAGCTAATTCTAAACTTCCACCTCCAAGATCAGCAACTAATCCATTGACATTTTCAAAGCCTATTTTTACTCCCTCAGCTGAGCATTCAGCTTCTTCTTCACCAGATAATATATTAATCTTAGTTTTAAAAAGTTTTTCAACTTCATTAATAAATGGTTTTGTATCAGTCGCTTCTCTTAAAACTGCTGTTGCAATGATTTTAAGATTTGTGATTTTTGAAACATTTAAAATTTCAGAGAATCTTTTTAAAACTTTTAAAGCATATTCGGTACCAGATCTGTGAAGTTTTTTGGATTTATCTAAATTTTTTCCAAGTTCACAAACTGCTTTTTCATTAAAAAAAGGCACACGAGAAGAACTGAAATCTTCATAAATTAGCATTCTTATAGAGTTTGATCCAATGTCTATTATAGCTAATTTTGCCTGATTTAATTTTAAACTATTTTTACTTTTAATTACTTCCACTTTTAATCAATCTTAAGTGCAGTTGTTTAGGCTGCATTCTTAGTTTAGCTTTACCTCTTCCAGATAAGCTCGGATTATTCATAAAATATTCATGAGCTGAAAAGGAATCGCTCTTACTATATTTAATTTTTTTATAATTACCATCAGCTTCAAGTTCCCAGCTCTGATTAGTATCAAGATAATTTGCCAACATTATTTGATCTAAGATCTGTTCATGAACAGTCTCATTTTCAATTGGGACTAGAAGTTCTACCCTTCGATTTAAATTTCTCGGCATTAAATCAGCTGACGAAATATATACTTTTGCATTTCTATTAGGCATTTTTTTTGTACCATTACTAAAGCAGTAAATTCTAGAATGCTCTAAAAATCTTCCTATGATACTTTTTACAAATATGTTTTCTGATCTATCTTTTACTCCTGGTCTTAAACAACAAACACCCCTTACAAATAAATGAATTTTTACACCAGCATTTGAAGCTTCATAAAATTTATCAATAATTTCTGGATCTACTAAAGAGTTCATTTTTGCCCAAATAGCTGCAAATTTTCCATTTTTAGAATTTTTAATTTCAGCATCAATATTTTCATTTAAGGTTTGCCTCATATTTACTGGCGAAATAGAAATTTTATTTAAATTTTTTGGTTTTGCGTATCCTGTTACATAATTGAAAAACTTTTCAACATCTGATGCCATTTTCTTATCACAACTAAATAAAGACAAATCAGTATAAATTTTAGCATTTACTGGATGATAATTGCCAGTTCCTAAATGAAAATAAGTTTGTATTTTACCCTGTTCTCTTCTTAAAACTAATGATGATTTTGCATGAGTTTTATATTTAGCAAAACCATAAACAATTTGAACACCTACTTTTTCTAAACTTCTTGATAGTTGAATATTAGCTTCCTCATCAAATCTAGCTTTAATTTCAATTAAAGCGGTAACTGTTTTACCGTTTTCTGCAGCTGTTATTAAAGCTTTAACAATAGGTGAGTCTAGAGTTGTTCTATATAGAGTTTGTTTTATAGCTATAACTTTTTTATCATTTGCTGCTTGGTTTAAAAATTCAATTACTGAGTCAAATGTTTCGAAAGGATGATGAACAACTAAATCTTTCTTTTTAATAGTTTCAAAAAAATTATCATTATATTCTTTTAATCTTTCAACTTCTCTAGGTGTAAAATGTTTAAATCTTAATTTTGGATTTTTTACTTTACATATTTGATCTATATCTTGAATTCCAACAAGGCCAGCAACATCATAAATATAGTCAGGATTTATATCTAATTTATTAGTTATAAATCTTATCAATTCGTTATCACTATTTTCAAGAACCTCTAAACGAACAATATCACCCGTTCTACGTCTTTTTAAAGCCAATTCAAAAGATCTAACCAAATCTTCTGCTTCCTCTTGAATCTCTACATCGCTGTCTCTTATTACTCTAAAAATCATTTTCTTTTCTAAATCATGATCTGGAAAAATTTCATTAGCAAAAAAACTTATTACATCATCTAGAATCACAAATTTCTTATGATTTTTTGAAGACTCAATTTCAATAAATCTAGATAATGCTTTTGGTATTACTATTATTGAGTTTAAAATCCTTTTTTTATTTTTTTTTCTTAACTTCATTACAATTGCTCTTCCTTGATTGATTATAAATGGAAATGGATGTGCAGGATCAATTGCTGATGGTGTTAATAAAGGGTAAATCTCTTCTTTAAATATTTCTAAAAGTTTTTTTTTATCCTTAGTATTTAAATTAACTGGTTTAACTAAATTGATATTATTTTTTTTTAATTCCATAATCAGTTGAATAAAAATTTTGTTCTGTTTTTTTAATAGATTCTTAGTTTCAAGCACTACCTCGTCCATTTGCTCTTCAGGTGTCAAACCATCAGAGCTTAGTGAGTCAACTTCTTGTTTTATTTGACTATATAACCCAGCAACACGGACCATAAAAAATTCATCTAGATTAGACCCAGCAATTGATAAAAACTTTACTCTTTCATAAAGAGGATTTTCGATATTTTGCGCCTCTAAAAGTACTCTATCGTTGAATTTTAACCAAGAAAGCTCTCTATTTATATATTTAGATTTCAGCTCTTCTTTATGTTGTTTTTTTAAAGCAGTCATATATTTAGATTTTATGTATCAATTATACGTCATGAGACACGCAAAATCTAGTTGGGATGATTTAAGTATTAATGATTTTGATAGACCACTTACTAAAAGAGGCAAGAAAAATGCAAAAATGATTTGTGAATTTTTTGTTAAAAAAAAATTTGAATTTGATTATGCATTAATTTCATCATCAAAAAGAACAAAAAAAACTTTTCAAATTTTATCCAAGAAAATTAATAAGCCAAAAAAAGTTAATTTTTCAAAAGATTTATATTTAGTTGATGAGAATGCAATTGTAAAAAAAATTAAAGAAATATCCAGTGAATATAAATCAATTTTGATTATAAACCATGAACCATCAGTGAAAAATTTAGTACGAAATCTTACAAAAAATCATAATACGAATAATTTTAAACTAATGAATTATAAATTCCCAACAGCAGCATTTGCAAAAATTGAGTTTGATATTAAATCATGGAATGAAGTTGAGAAAAAGGGAGTATTAAAAAAATTTATAAGACCCAAAGATCTTCAAGATTCTAAAGAATAACCAGCTGATCTTACTGTTCTAATTAAAGGTTTTGTATTTTGTATGTTAATTGCTTGTCTTAATCTTCTAATATGAACATCAACTGTTCTAGACTCAACATATATATTTTCTCCCCAAACATTGTTTAAGAGTTGTTCTCTTGAATAAACTCTTTTTGGATTTTTGATAAAAAAATCTAAGAGTTTAAATTCAGTTGGACCCAAAGTAATTTCTTTATCTTTTCTATAAACTCTTTTTGTAATCCGATCTATTTTTAAATCAGTAAATTCTACAATGTCTGATGATGATTGAGGTTTAGATCTTCTCAATAAAGATTTAATTCTAGCATTCAATTCTTTTTGACTAAAAGGTTTAGTTACATAATCATCTGCACCTGTATCAAATGCTTTTAATTTGTCTTCTTCCTCCCCTTTTGCAGTTAACATAATGACAGGAATATCATTAAACTTATTATCTTTTTTTAAGTTTTTACAAATTTCAACACCAGATAATTCTGGTAACATCCAATCCATTAATATTAAATCTGGCTGTTTTAATTTTATTTGTTTAAAAGCATCTTCTCCATTTTCTGAATGACTGACTTTATAACCTTCTTTTTCAAGATTGTACTTTAACAAACTAACAATTGATGCTTCATCTTCAGCTATGAAAACATGAGCTGACATAAATCATTTTTCTCCGGTTACAATTGGCTCTGTTCCCTTGGGTCTATCACCTTCTAAATATTCGCCTTTAACTAAATAATAAACTTGTTCTGCAACATTTGTAGTATGATCACCAATACGCTCTATGTTTTTAGTTACAAACAATAAATGGGTTCCATCTTCTAAATTTTTTTCATTTTCTTTAAGATATTTTATAACTTCTTGCATACAAAGATTTGTTAGATCATCTATTTGCTCATCACCTTCCCAAACATTTACTGCCATTGGCGCAGATCTTTCTAGATAAGCATCTAATGTTGATTTTAATTGTTTTTGAACATTGGTAGATACTCTATTCAATGAGTCTACCAAGTTCTTTGGAAGATTTTCGTTAAGCAAAAGTGTTCTCTTGGATATATTTTTTGCTAAATCACCTATTCTTTCTAAATCTGAAGACATTTTCAAAGCCGTTACTGTCTCTCTTAAATCAATTGCCATAGGTTGTCTTAAAGCAATTAAATTCACAACTTGCTGTTCAATTAAAGTCTCATATTTATCTATTTTTTCATCTTCTTGAATAACAGCTTCTGCAATATTATTATCTCTTGTTGTAATGGCTTGAATTGCTTTACCTAAAGAATCTTCACATGCACTTCCCATTTTAATTATATTAGCATTAAGATTTTTTAGTTCTTCTTCGTAAGATTTGACTGTATGTGGTGCTTCAGACATTATCCAAACCTCCCTGTTATATAATCTTGCGTTTTTTTATTATCAGGATTCTTAAATATTTTATCAGTAGATCCATGTTCAATCAATTGACCTAAATGAAAAAAACCTGTATTTTGAGAAACACGTGCTGCTTGAGCCATAGAATGAGTTACAATTATTATTGTGTGCTCTTTTTTTAACTCATCAATCAATTCTTCAATTTGTGCTGTTGCTATTGGATCTAATGCTGAACAAGGTTCATCCATTAATATAACTTCAGGTCTTACAGAAATCGCTCTAGCAATACAAAGTCTTTGCTGTTGTCCTCCAGATAATCCAGTTCCAGGTTCATGCAACCTATCTTTTACCTCTTCCCATAGTGCAGCCTTTTTCAAACTAGTTTCAACAATTTCATCCATTTCTTGTTTTGATTGAGCCATACCATGGATTGTTGGACCGTAAGACACATTTTCATATAAAGTTTTTGGGAAAGGATTGGGTTTTTGAAAAACCATACCAATTTTTTCTCTTAGTCTTACGACATCACAACTTTTATCATTGATATTAAAATCATTAATTAAAATTTCTCCTTTAACACTACAGATATCAATTACATCATTCATTCTATTAAGACATCTTAGGAAAGTTGATTTACCACAACCAGATGGACCAATTAATGCCGTTACTTGATTTTCCTCAATATCTAAACTTATATTAAAGAGCGCTTGTTTTTTTCCATAAAAAACATCAACATCTTTTGCTTTAATCTTTATCATTTTAACTCCATTTTTTCTCAAACTTATGTCTTATTATTTGGGCAAATAAATTCATTATTATTAAAAAGCCAAGTAAGACCATTATACATGCCGAAACTTTTTCTACAAATCCCCTTTCAGCACTTTCAGCCCAAATATAAATTTGAACTGGTAAGCTTGCAGCAGGATCCATGGGTGATCCAGGTATCGTGTTAACAAAAGCAACCATTCCAATTAAAATTAAGGGTGCAGTTTCTCCTAAAGCTTGAGCTAAACCAATTATTGTTCCTGATAACGTGCCAGGCATAGAAAGAGGAACTGTATGATGCATTGTGGTTTGCATTCGACTTGCTCCCATAGCAAGTGCTGCCTCTCTTATACTTGGTGGAACTGCTTTTAAAGATGCTCTAGCAGCTATAATTATTGTTGGTAAAGTCATTAAGGACAAAGTGATACCTCCAACTAATGGGGTAGACCTTGGTAAATGAAATATAGCCAATAAAACTCCTAACCCTAATAGACCAAAAACTATAGATGGAACCGCTGCTAAGTTGTTTATATTAACTTCAATAAAATCAGTAAATCTATTTTTAGGGGCAAATTCTTCAAGATAGATTGCAGCTAGAACCGCAACAGGAAAAGCTATCATTAAACAAACAAGTATAGAAAAAATTGAGCCCATAAATGAACTTGCTATTCCAGCTAGCTCAGCTTCTCTTGAGTCAGCATTTGTAAAAAAACTTATATTAAATTTACTTTCAACCTTACCATTTGCAACAAGTTGATCAAAAATTTTTAATTGATAATCGCTTACTCTTCTTTGGTCTTCAGGTAAATCTCTTGGATAATTTCCTTTAAAGACTTGGTCTAAATCATCTGAAGCAGTTAGATAAACTTCCTTTGTTTTTCCTATTAAATTAGGGTCATTTAAAAGTTCATTTTTAATTTCTTTTTCAAAAAAATAAGACACCATTCTCTTCAATTCATTTTCTTGATCTTCATTGGCGTTTGGATCTAAATCAGCCATTGATTTTAATGCTATATCGTAATAATCAGCGTCCTGTAAATCTTCTTTAGAAGGATTTTGGTCTAGCATCATTAATTCAGCATCGAAAGTTACTGGAACAATAAGCCATGTTTTTTGAAAAGCTGAATAGCCAGTTGAAAAAATTTTAAAAATAAAGATTGTTAAAAATAAAAGTGCCATAAAAATTGCACTCAGACCGTATAAGCGAAATCGCTGTTCAGCTTTATATCTTTTATTTAATAATTGTTCTTTATTTTTATTCATATTTTTCTCTATATTTTTTAACTACTCTCAAGGCCACAATATTTAAACAAAGTGTTACTAAAAATAATGACATACCTAAAGCAAAAGCAGCTTGCGTTTTTGGGTCGCCAAAAGCTTGGTCACCAATTAGAATAACTACAATTTGAGCTGTAATCGTTGAAGTAGACTCTAAAGGATTTAAAGTTAAATTAGCAGCTAAACCAGAGGCCATAACAACTATCATTGTTTCTCCAATAGCTCTTGAAACACCAAGTAAAATAGATCCAACTATCCCCGGCAATGCCGCGGGAAAAATAACTCTCTTAATTGTTTCTGATTTAGTTGCTCCCATAGCGTAACTTCCATCTCTTAAATTTTGAGGCACACTTGTAATTACATCGTCACTTAAACTTGAAATAAATGGTATAATCATAATGCCCATTACCCCTCCTGCTGCTAAAGCACTTTCAGCTGAAACTTCAAGACCCATTGAAGTTCCTAATTCTTTCAAAAATGGTCCAACAGTTAGGGCAGCAAAAAAACCATAAACAACTGTTGGTATACCAGCTAAAATTTCAATTAATGGTTTTGCATATTGTCTAACTTTAGTTGATGCATATTCAGCTAAATAAATTCCACTCATTAATCCAATTGGGATAGCAACGCACATAGCAATAAATGCAATAAAAAAAGTACCTGCAAAAATAGGGACTGCTCCAAAAGTATCTGAATACATTGTCGGATCTAAAGCCTCAGAAGAATCTCTAACAAAAGCTTTTGCTGGATACCAGTGAGTTCCAAAGACAAAATCAAATAATGGAATTACTTTAAAAAAATCTATAGTTTGAAATATAAGTGAGAAAACTATTCCAACAGTAGTTAATATTGCAGCTAAAGAAGCTGTAAATAAAACTGCGTTCAAAAATTTTTCAACTGGTTCTCTTGTTCTAGAATTAGATGAAATTCTTTTATACGCATAAGCAACAGAGGCAATAATTGCAGATAATACTATAACAACTTTTGAACTTTGAGCTATTGATCGAAGACTTAAATATTTTTCAGCTGAAGCTTCAATAAAAGGTGTAATTTCTCCAGTGAATTGCCCTCGAGACAATGCTTTTGATTTTTCGTATAATAAATTTAATTCATCATCAAGATAACCTTGATTTGAATAATCACTTAAGATTAATAGTTTTACAATTGTGGGCTCAAAAATTGCCCATAATGAAAAAATTATAAAGGCTGGTATTGCACACCAGATTGCAAGATAATAACCATAAAATTGTGGTAATGCGGTTAATCTTTTTTTTGTAGATTGAATTGTATATGCTTTTTTGCGTCCAAAATAATAGCTTGTGAAACCTAGAAGAACAATAAATGTAAATAATATTAAGTTCACAGAATCTCCTTAAGTGAGGACTTTACTCTTTTTTTAAAAAAAAGGGGTCTAAAAAGACCCCCTTTTTAATCATTTGTTAACTGAGGAATAATTAATTACCCATAGCAACTAGCTTCGTAGCATTAGTTCTAGTTGTTTTATACAACTTAGAGTCTAATGGCACTAAACCAATGTCTGCTAAGTAACCCCCTTTTCCAATAGCTTTCTTAGTTGTGAATTCTTTCACAAACTCATGTAAGCCTGGAATTACTCCAACGTGTGCTTTTTTCACGTAGAAGAATAAAGGTCTAGCAACAGCATAACTGTAGTCTTGAATAGACTTTAATGACGGTTGTCCACCATCAATACTTGCTGCTTGCAATTTATCTTTTGCAGCTAAGAAATAACTGAAACCAAAGAAACCAAACATTTCTTTATCTTGAGTTAACTTTTGGATGATTAAACTATCGTTTTCTCCAACTTCAATAGCAGCACCATCTTCTCTGTAAAGTTTTTGAGGTTTTTTGTATTTTTTATTTCCAGCTTCAAAACCAGCTTTATAAAGAGCTTTAGCTTCTTTAGTCATACCTTTTTTCATTACTAAAGAATTCCAAGCATCTCTAGTTCCTGATGTTCCTGGTGGGATCATCACTGAAATTTTTTGTTTTGGTAAGCTAGGGTCAATTTGGTCCCAAGTTTTATAAATATTTGGAACTAATTTACCATCAACAACTGTATGAGCAGCAAGTGCTAAATATAATTGTTCTTTAGTAAAGTTTACTGGTTTTGCATCTTTGCTGTAAGCTAATGTAATACCATCGTTACCAATTACGATCTCAACGATATCATTAACACCATTTTTCTTACATAGAGCTTTTTCTTTATCTTTCATAGCTCTTGATGCATTTGTAATATCTGGATGTTGTTCACCTACACCAGCACAGAATAGTTTAGCTCCACCACCAGTACCAGTAGACTCGATTACAGGAGTTTTAAATCCTGAACCACCAAATCTTTCAGCAACAACTGTTGCATAAGGGAATACTGTAGAAGAACCAACTATCTTAATTTGATCTCTTGCTTGAGCAACAGTTGCAATTGAAAGTGCAACTAAAGAAGCAATTACTATAGTTAGTTTTTTCATTATCTTTAATCCTTTCGTAATTTATTAATTAAAAGATGATTGACTCGTATAAATTTATTGAATCTTTAATATTACAGAATTGTTACACTTTTGTTAAAAAAGTAACTTTTTAGTTGTATTTTTTTGATATAATTATTTGATCAATATCAGTTTCTAAGCCACCAATACATGAAACAGGGTTTACCTGTTCATTAAGAGCTAGTTCTTTTGTTGGACGTAAAGTTATTTCTAGTTTTACTAAGTTTACTAATTCCTCTCTAATTTCTTCATCATATCTCCAGCTTGGCCATGAACTTGGGGTTGAAAATATAGAGGTTAAATAGCTTGTAGCCATAGTATATCTATAATTACTCAAATTTTCATTCCTCAATAAAAAATCTCTTACAGAATTAAAAATATTCCTACATCTAAAAGAATCTGAAAAATAATTTTCCTTCTTGAGATTTCTATTCATAGGAACAGAAACAATTAAATCAATTGAATTTTTAGAATACGAGGTAACTACGTCTGTATAAAATTCAGCTTCAGTAACTTCTAAATGATCTTTAATAGAAGGATATGAAGTTTTCAAATCTGCCTCTAATCTAAAAATTCCAATATCAAAAACTGTAAGTTGCTGATTTCTTAATAATGTTGTGATATCTTTAGAAAAAACACTTGTTGTTATAGAGCTTAATAAAAAAGCAAAAATCAAAATATTTTTAAATATTTTAACCATATAAAAAATTAATTAAAAGATTAACATTAATCAAGTAAAGAATTGTTAAAAAAACCTTCTAAAACTATTACAATATAATATTTTTTAAATTTAAGTTTTCGCTGGTAAATAAATTTGAATTTCAGTTCCTTGGTTTTCCTCACTTAGAATCTCATAGTGTCCACGATGTTGAGTAACTATATGTTTAACAATAGCTAATCCTAAACCGGTTCCACCAACCTTGTTACTTTGTTCAAGATCTACCCTAAAAAATCTTTCTGTAATTCTAGAAATATATCTTTGAGGAATGCCAACACCTTCGTCTTTAATACTGATCATAAAATTTTTTTCTAACAATTTACCATCGCTAATTTTGCTTGATATAAAAATAGACTTATTTTCCTTTGAATACTTAATTGCATTATCTAAAAGATTAGAAAAAACAGTTTGTAATTTTTTTTCATCTCCAATAACAACTGTTGGATTGGCGAGAGATAAATTAATATTTAATTTCTTTCTTTTTAAAACAATCTCAAAATTACTGATGATTGTTTTGAAAAGATCATTTATATCAACTAAAGAGTTTGGCCTTATGTGTTCTTCTAATTCAATTCTTGTGAGTATTAAAAGATCATTAATTAAATTTTCCATTCTATTTGATTGATCAGTCATTATTTTCATAAATTTTTTTTTAGCCTTTTCATCATCAGACGCTGGGCCTTCAATAGTTTCTAATGATCCTTTGATTGCCATTAAAGGTGTTCTTAATTCATGGCTTACATTTGCTACAAAATCAGTTTTAAATTTTTGTGCTTTTGTAATTTCAGTAAAATCTTTTAAAAATAACACAACAGAATCTGGTTCAGTAAATAAATGAGTTGGGCCAGGAATAATATAAATTTTATAGAATTGATATGATGGGAGGTCTATTTCAACATCGATATTTTTTGTTTTATTTTCTACGATAGCTTTTTCAATATTTTCTATTAATTCTGGTTTTCGAATTACAGAGGATATGTTTTTATCAACTAAATTACTTCCAAATCTTTTTAATGCACTTGGATTAGCATATTTAATTATGTTAAATTTATTTAATGCAAAAAACTGATCCTCAAGTTCATCAATAATTACTCTTTTGGTTTTTTCCTCTCTTTTATTAACTATTGTAGCAGTATTTATTGATTTATTTTTTTTTTGATTAAGTAAATAGAGGAGATAAATTATAACAACTATAAGTAGAATGACGAAATATTCCATAAATTTAGATGGCTTAATTTTGCATCATTACACTTTTTAATGCAAATAAATTAAGGAAAAATTAACTAATGATTTGGTGAAATATTGTTAAAAAATATTTTTGCTGTTTCTTCCCAAGTGAATTTTTTTGCAAATTCAAGACAATCATTTCTGTCAACTTTTAAAGCTTTTTGGGCTGATACTTTAAGATCATCATCTAAACAATTTATTTTGGATCCTTCAAATATATCTTTAGGACCTGGAACAGGATACGCAGCAACAGGTGTTCCACAATTTAAAGCCTCTGTAACAACAATTCCAAATGTATCTGTTTTACTTGGAAATACAAAAACATCGGAAGATGCAAAATGTGATGCTAATTCACCATTTGTTTTTTCTCCTAAAAAAATATCTTTTGGAAATTCTTTTTTCAATTTTTTTAAATCAGGTCCTTTTCCTATAATTATTTTTGTACCTTCTAAATCACATTCTAAGAAAGCTCTTATGTTTTTTTCAACTGCAACTCTTCCAACATAAATCCAAATAGGTCTTTTATGAGGTAATTCAATTTTTTTAGGGTTCTTAAAAGCTCCATGATTTCCTCCTCTAGTCCAAGTAATCATTTTATTGTCATCTATACCTATATCGATTAATTCTTTTCTCATAGATTCTGTGGTTACTAAAATTCTCTCTGCTTTATTATGAAAATTTGCTAAGAATTTTTCAGCCCATTTTGCTGGTATAATAGGAAAGTAAAGTTTTAGATATTTATCAAATCTTGTATGGAAACTCGTAGTAAACTTTAGATTATTTTTTAAACAATATCTTCTTGCCATAGTGCCTATCGGGCCTTCGGTAGCGATATGAATTGCATCTGGATTGATTTTCTTTATTAAATTACCAACTCTTGGCCATACATTTATAGACAACCTAATTTCATTATATTTCGGCATCGGAAAAGTAAAAAATAAGTCAGGTGTAATATATTCTATTCTATGACCTTGTTCTTTTAATACATTGCCTGTTTCATGTAAGGTTCTTACGACACCATTTACTTGTGGAAAATATGCATCTGTAGCAATTAAAATTTTCATTAATTATGAAGCTTTTTTTAATTCTTCAGTTTTAATTGGTTCAATTATTTCTTTATCGTCTAAATATTGTTCTCTTATTTTATCCCAATATAATATTTCAAAACTACCATCATAATTTTCGGCTAATGCGGTACAAGATTCTACCCAGTCTCCACAATTCAAATAATTGACCCCATTAAAATCTCTATCCTCGGCATGGTGGATGTGGCCACAAATAATTCCATCAAATTTTTTTCTTTTTGCATAATCTGAAAGTGTTTTTTCATATTCACCAATATATTTAACTGCATTTTTGACTTTATACTTTAAAAATTTCGCAAGAGACCAATATTCTTTTCCTCTCAATCTTCTAAAAAAATTAATTATTACATTTAATTTTAATAGTAAATTATAGGCTATTGATCCAAGTTTAGATAACCATTTAGCATGTTTCATAACACCATCCCAAGCATCACCATGAACAACAACATATTTTTTTCCTGCATTTGTTTCATGAATAACTCTATTAACCATATGGATGTCACCAAAATGCATTGGAATAAATTTTCTTAACATTTCGTCATGATTACCCATTATGTAGAAAACTTTGGTACCATGTCTAGCTTTTCTTAAAATTTTTTGGATTACATCATTATGTTCTTGAGGCCAAAAAAAACTTTTTTGCATTTCCCAGATATCTATAATGTCCCCTACAAGATAAAGATTTTCGGATCTTGAATTTTTAAAAAACTCTAAAAGTTTTTTCGCCTGACAACCTTTGGTACCTAAATGCACATCAGAAATAAAAATACTTTTGTATTTAAGTATGTTAGGCATTTAAAGACCTATAATTTAACACAACTGTAACACGAATCATGTAATTCTTATCTCATTTGAATGTTAAAGATTTGTTAAAAATTTTTTAAGGATTAATTATGTTATGCTGTTTGATTTATAATCTTAATTCTTCCTCTGGAAGAAAATCTAAATTCATAAATAGGATTTTATCTAAATTAAAAGAGAATATTTCTGTAGACTACTTTGAAACAAAAACTATAAATCAAGCTAAGAAAATTTTCAAAAATTTTAATCAAAAAAATTATGATCGACTAATAGTCGCTGGTGGAGATGGATCAGTATCTTTTGCAATTAATGAATTAATTAAAAATAATTTTGATTTTAAAGACGATTTTGCTATAGGCTATATACCTGCTGGGACTGCAAATTTATTGCAAGCTGAATTATCAATGAATAAAAAAGTTGATGATATAGTAAATGTGTTGGTTTCTGATAATTATAAATCCTCTAATCTTGTAAAAATTAACGATAATTATTTCTTTTTAATGGCTGGTATAGGATGGGATGCAAAAATTGTTCATTCAATTAATTCAAAAATTAAAAAGATTCTAGGTAAAATTATATTTGGTATCAAAGGTTTTCAATATTTCTTATTTATGAATAATAAAAAATTAAATGTAACTTTTGATGGGCAATTTTATCAAGCAGACTGGATATTATCCTCAAATACCAAATATTATGCTGGACATCATAAAATAAATAAAACAAATATTTTTGAAGATAAATTAGTCACCTATATTTTTAAGGATTTGACTAGGATCAGTTTATTATATTCTATATTCTTAATAATTCTTAATGGTGATTTAAGTAAAAACAAAAATGTTATTACTACTTATTCACAAAACATTACTATTGATGGAAATGATTTGATACCAGTTCAAATTGATGGAGATAATTTTGGCTCATATAAAAAAATTCATTTAAATCTATCAAATAAAAAGGTGAATTTTCTTGTAAAATAATTATTTTACTCTTCCATAAACATCTTGGTATCTAACTATATCAGTTTCTTTTAAAATTGAGCCTACTTGTGCTTCAATTATTTTTACTGGTTTTTTATATGGGTTTTCTATTCTATGGATTGCACCTAATGGTATAAAAATAGTTTCATCAGGTTTCATGGTAAAATATTTTTTATCTAACGTAATTTTAGGTTTACCTTGGGTTACTACCCAGTGTTCAGCTCTATGATGATGTTTCTGAAGACTTAATATACCTTTAGGTTTTACATATAGTTCTTTTATCAAGAATTCTTTACCATTAAATAAATTAACATAACTACCCCATGGTTTATGGAATACATTTTTCTTTTTATAATAATGTTTCTTATTTCTTCCGTACATTTTACAGATTTCTTTCCAAGATCCTAAATCAGACCAAGGAATATCCAACTTGATAGCATTTATATCTTTAGTTTTTTCTAATATTGCATAGTCAAAAGACTTAGCTGTTGCTTGGGTGAATGCTTGTTTGTTTAAATAATACACGTTACTTTTATATTTTGCTTTTATTAAAGCTTTGTTACAATTTCGGTAAATATTTGGTTGGTATTTCTTGAAATTATTAATTATTGAATCTTTTCTTAAATAAAACATTCCAGAATTCCAATAACCTTTTTTACTAATTATTTGTTTAGCTTTAGCTTCTTTGGGTTTTTCTATAAATCTAGTTACTTTAGTATTTTTTGTTAAAAAATAGCCAAACTCACTTGAAGGCATTGTGGGCTTAATTCCAAAGATAAAAATATTATTTTGAGTAAGTTTCTTTTGGTTTTTTTTGATAGCTTTATTAAATAATGCAACCTTCTCTATCAAATGATCAGCAGCTAAGAACATTAAAGGTTGTTCTTTAGGTATATCTTTTATTAATGCCGTGCTTAAAATAGCTGGTGCTGTGTTTCTTTTAGCAGGTTCTAAAACTATTTTAAATTTTCTTATTTTGTGTTTCTTTAAATGTTGTTTTACTTGTTTTAAATATTTTGCATTAGTACTAATAATTGGAGCATCATATATTGATGCTTTAACTCTCTCTAATGTTTTACCTAATAAAGTCCAATTACCAAAATCTATAAATTGTTTAGCTTGATGTTTTTTAGCTTTTGGCCAAAGTCTTGTTCCAGCGCCACCACATAAAATAACCGGGCGAATTTTCATCAAATTTTTGAATAATCCTTAACTTCGTTTTTCTTACCTGGATGTGTTGGTGCTCCTAAATACGCAGGTCCTACAGTTTGTGCATATTTCCAAAGAGTTCCTGATCCAAAATCAGATTTTCTAGCTTTCCATTTTCGTCTTCTTGAAGCTAATTGTGCTCTAGTTAATCGAACATTAATTGTTCCCTTCTTAGCATCAATATCAATAATATCTCCATTCCTTAATAGAGCGATAGGTCCACCTAATGCAGCCTCAGGTCCTACATGGCCTACACAAAATCCCCGAGTTGCTCCAGAGAATCTTCCATCAGTTATTAAAGCAACTTTTTCTCCTTTACCCTGACCATAAATTGCACCTGTTGTTGAAAGCATTTCTCTCATACCTGGTCCACCAACTGGTCCTTCATATCTAATAATAATTACATCACCATCTTTATATTTTCTACTTTGTACTGCTTTCATTGCACTTTCTTCATTATCAAAACATCTTGCTCTTCCAGTAAATTGTAATTTTTTAAGTCCAGCAATTTTCACAATTCCTCCTTCAGGAGCTAAGTTACCCTTTAAACCAACTACACCACCCGTTGGTGATAAAGGATTTTTAAATGATCTCATTACTTTTTGTTTTGGATTAAATTTAATTCCCTTTAAATTTTCTTTCATTGTTTTACCTGTGACAGTCATACAATCTCCATGAATATAACCACCTTCATAAAGAGTTTTTAAAAGCATTGGCACTCCACCTGCTAACCACATATCTTTAGCAACATATTTTCCACC
Organism: uncultured Pelagibacteraceae bacterium; assembly: GCA_902565385.1. Lineage (GTDB taxonomy): Bacteria > Pseudomonadota > Alphaproteobacteria > Pelagibacterales > Pelagibacteraceae > Pelagibacter. The sequence continues at coordinate 110,526 of CACFEW010000001.1, forward strand.
TGGTTTTAAGTCAGCAAGATAAGGAGTTCTTTTAAATATCTTTGCAACATCCATTAAATCAAATTTAATACCAGCTTCATTTGCTATTGCTGGTAGATGTAAACCTGCATTAGTTGATCCACCTGTTGCAGCAACAATTGTTGCAGCATTTTCCAAAGCTTTTCTTGTAACTATATCTCTTGGTTTAATTTTTTTAGCTAACAATTCCATAACCATTCGCCCACTTGCTTTTGCATATTTATCTCTTTCTTCGTATGGCGCTGGTGTTCCAGCAGAGTAAGGTAATGCTAAACCTATTGCTTCAGATACGCAGGCCATAGTATTTGCAGTAAATTGACCACCACAAGCTCCTGCTGTTGGACATGCAACTAATTCTAATTTTCTTAATTCTTTTGCAGACATTTGTCCTGATGAATGTTTTCCAACCGCTTCAAAAACATCTACAACAGTCACGTCTTTCCCTTTGTATTTACCTGGTAGTATTGAACCACCATATATAAATACACTTGGAACATTTAATCTTACCATCGACATCATCAAACCAGGTAAAGACTTATCACAACCTGCAATACCTACTAAAGCATCATAACAGTGTCCTCTAACAGTTAATTCAGCACTATCAGCAATAACTTCTCTTGATATTAATGAGGATTTCATTCCCTGATGACCCATAGCAATACCGTCTGTTACGGTTATTGTACAAAACTCTCGTGGTGTTCCACCTGATGCTCTTACACCCTTTTTAACAGACTGGGCTTGTCTCATTAAGGCTATATTACAAGGTGCTGCCTCGTTCCATGTTGATACAACCCCAACAAAAGGCTTAGCAACATCCTTTTCTGTTTCACCCATTGCATAATAAAAAGATCTATGAGGAGCTCTATCAGGTCCTAAAGAAGTATGTCGACTTGGTAATTTTTTCTTATTAAATTTCCGCATTATAAACTTTCAATTGTTAAAGATATTTTTTTGATATCATTTTTTAAGTTACTATAGTTAGTTTTTTCTTGTTCAACAATATTTTTTGGTGCCCTATCGACAAATCCTTTGTTTGATAATCGTTGTGAAATCTTATCTAATTCTTCTTGGTATTTTGTTTGTCTTTTTAGTAAATTTTCTTTGATTAAACTTAAATCAACATTTTCATCAAAATAAATCTTAAAAATATCACCTGAAATTACGAGAGTTGCAGAGGGTCGATCTTGATCCTTTTCAAAAAAATTATTGATACGACCAAGTTTTTTCAAGATTATTTCATTATTATCCATCAAAGATCGATTTTTTTTAGCTATCTTATTCATAGAAAGATCTACAAATGAACCTGGGCTGACATTTAGCTCATTTTTAAACGATCTAAGTTCTGAGATAATATTGATGATTTTCTCTACATCCTTTTGGGATTTGTCTTTTTTGACTTTTCCTGATGGCCAGTTTTTGTACATTAGGAAATTCTTATTTGATTTATCAAACTTATTTTTTAACCATATTTTCTCAGTAACAAACGGGATAAATGGATGAAGCATAATAAGTATTTGTTTAAAAACATAAGCTGATACTTCTTTTACCTCTTTTTTTGACTTCTCGTCTTCTGAATAAAGGATTGTTTTAGATAGTTCGATATACCAATCACAATATGAATGCCAAGCAAATTGATAAGCGTTTTTGGCTGCCTCATCAAATCGATAATCTTTAATATTCTTTTGAATTTTATCTTTTATTTCTATCAATTCAGAGTAAATCCATTTATTAATATTTAAAGTAGTTTTGGGAACTTTATCAGTCTTGTTAAAATCACAATTATTTGTGATTAAAAAATTGTTTGCATTCCACAATTTATTTAAAAAGTTCCTATACCCTTTAACTCTATCTTCAGAAAGTTTTACATCGGTTCCAGGTGAAGCCATTGAAAGTAAAGTAAATCTTAGAGCATCTGCACTATATTTTTCAATTAAGTCTAATGGATCAATTACATTACCTTTTGATTTAGACATTTTTTGTCCTTTTTCATCTCTTACTAAAGCATGAACATAAATATCTTTAAAAGGTTCTTTGTTAAGAAATTCCATTCCAAACATAATCATTCTTGCAACCCAGAAAAAAATTATATCAAAGCCAGTTACTAAAACTGTTGTTGGATAAAACTTTTTTACGAAATCCTTTTTATCTGGCCATCCTAAAGTTGCAAACGGCCATAAACCAGAAGAAAACCAAGTATCTAATACGTCAGGATCCCTAACTAATTTTACATCTTTTTTGTAATGTTTCTTAGCTTGCTTACTTGCTTCTTTTTCATTTAAAGCAACAAATATTTTATTGTCAGGTCCATACCATGCTGGGATTTGATGACCCCACCACAACTGTCTAGAAACACACCAAGGCTCAATATTATTCATCCATTGAAAATAAGTTTTAGACCAATTATTTGGAAAAAAATTTGTTTTTTTTGTTTTAACAATTTTTTTTGCTTTGACTGCTAATTTTTTTGCATCAACAAACCATTGTTCAGTTAGAAAAGGTTCAATAACAGAATTAGATCTATCTCCATAAGGAACCTTATTTTTTATATTTTCCTCTTTAACAAAAAAATCTTTTTCTTTAAGTTCATTTAATATTTTTTTTCGGGCATCAAATCTATCCAATCCTACATAATCTTTAGGTGCATTTTCATTAATTTTACCCTCTTCAGTAAAAACATTTATTATTTCGAGTTTATTTCTCTGTCCTACATCATAATCGTTAAAATCATGTGCTGGGGTAATCTTTAATGCTCCTGTTCCCTGTTCTGGATCTGCATAATTGTCTTTTATTATTTTAATTTTTCTACCAACAATAGGTATAGTGACTGTTTTACCGACAAAACTTTTATATCTTTTATCTTTTGGATTGACTGCAATCGCTGTATCCCCAAGCATAGTTTCGGGCCTCGTTGTGGCTATAGTGATAAATTCAGATGATTTATCTATTGGGTACCTAATATAGTAAATCTTAGAATTCATCTCTCTTTGATCTACTTCTAAATCTGAAATTGCAGTTTTTAATACTGTGTCCCAATTGACTAATTTTTCTGCTTTGTAGATCAATTTCTTTTTATGTAACTCGACAAAAACTTTAATCACAGATTTTGATAGATTTTTATCCATGGTGAATGCATTTCTGGACCAATCACATGAACAGCCAAGTTTTTTTAATTGATTAATAATTATATCACCGTATTGATTTTTCCAATCCCAAACCTTTTCGATAAACTTTTCTCTTCCAAGAGTATTCTTATCTAGATTTTCGTTTTCAAGTTTTCTCTCAACAAGTGCCTGGGTAGCTATACCAGCATGATCTGTTCCTGGTTGCCATAAGGTTTCATAATTATTCATTCGATAATATCGAACCAGCATATCTTGAATTGAATTATTTAAAGCATGCCCCATATGTAAACTTCCAGTTACATTTGGTGGCGGAATTACAACTGAAAATTTTTTTGAGTTTTTTTGAGGTTTAAATAGTTTATTTTTTTCCCAATACGAATAGATCTTATTTTCTACATTGGAATGTATATATTTATCACTCATCTTGGATATAGTTAGTTTATAATTTATTAATCTAAATTAACAATAATCAAATTAAAACGTTATTTGATAGACTAATCTTAAAAATTTTATATAAAACTGATGTAGCTATCATCTAAAACATAAGGCAACGTGGCGGAATGGTTACGCAGAGGATTGCAAATCCTTGTATCCCGGTTCGATTCCGGGCGTTGCCTCCAAAAAAAATCTTGTTTTAGTTAAAAAAAAAAGTAAGTTTGCTTTTTACATTCCTCGGTAGCTCAGTTGGTAGAGCAGTTGACTGTTAATCAATTGGTCGCAGGTTCGAGTCCTGCCCGAGGAGCCAAATTTTACCCAACTTTTGAAATATTATTTGAAACTTGTAATGATTTGTTAAATTTCAATTTTTGATCAGCATTAAGTTCAGAATATAATTTAACTAAGAAATTATAGTTCACATTCATATGACCCTCTTGAGATTTTTCTAAATTAATCAAATATTCTGAAAAATCTTCAAAGAAATAATTTATTGGAACTTTAAGATAATTTGATAACTGTAATAATCTTATCGAACTAACTCCGTTAGTACCTTTTTCATATTTTTGTATTTGTTGAAATGTGACGTTTATAGCTTTTGCTACTTTTGTTTGCGTTAAACCTAATGCTAGTCGTCTAAGCTTAAGCTTATTGCCTAAATGCTTATTAAAATTATCTTCCATTAAGACCCCTCTTAATTTTTATTAAAAACAGATTGAACAAGTTTTTAATCTTTACTGCAACAATATTATTTTTTAATTTCCTCGGAAAAAACCTAAATGCCCAAAATATGTCAAGCAATACTTATGATAAAATTTAAGAAAAATTCCTTGAAATTACTGGTATCTATAGTATCTGGCTTAGGAAAAGTTTGGTCCTATCGCTCTTAGGATTAGCAAAGAATTCCTTGGTATCCGCTTTTTCTACTATCATTCCCTCATCCATGAATATCATTTGATCAGCAACTTCTTTAGCAAAACCCATTTCGTGAGTTACAACAATCATAGTCATACCTTGTTTTGCGAGATTTACCATTACATCAAGCACTTCTTTAATCATTTCAGGGTCTAAAGCTGAGGTAGGTTCATCAAAAAGCATTATTTTTGGTTCCATACATAGAGCTCTTGCTATTGCAGCTCTTTGTTGTTGTCCTCCAGATAATTGGCCTGGATATTTTTGTGCTTGATCAAGAATTTGTACTCTTTCTAAATGTTTTAATGCTAATTCTTCCGCTTCTTTCTTTGGCATTTTTTTTACCCAAATAGGAGCTAATGTACAGTTATCTAAAATTGATAAATGAGGAAATAAATTAAATTGTTGGAATACCATACCAACTTCAGCTCTTATTTGCTCAATATTTTTTGTATCTTCTGTTAATTCCGTTCCATCAACAATAATATTTCCCTCTTGATGTTCCTCTAATCTATTGATGCATCTAATCAAAGTTGATTTTCCAGATCCTGATGGACCACAAACTACAATTTTTTCTTTTGGTTTAACTTCTAAATTAATTTTTTTTAAAACTTGAAAGTCACCAAACCATTTGTTCATATTATTAATTTGGATGATGCTGTCTGACATAATTTTTATCTATCTGTTTTATATTTTTGCTCTAAATTATAGCTATATTTACTCATTGCATAACAAATAATCCAGAAAATTATTGCTGCAAAAACATAACCTTCCATTGCAAAACCTAACCATTTTGGATTAGTTTTTGCTAAATTTAACATTCCAACTATTTCTAGGAGTCCTACAACAAATATTAAAGGAGTATCTTTAACTAAAGCTAAAAATGTATTAGCGATTCCGGGAATTACTAATTTTAATGCTTGTGGAAGAATTACAAAAATATGCATTTTCCAATATCCCATACCTAATGATTTTGCAGCCTCATATTGTCCCCTTGGTAAAGCTTGTAGACCACCACGTATTACTTCTGCAACATAAGCAGCTTCAAATAATGAAATCGCAATAATTGCTCTTACTAATTTATCAATAAAGAAATCCTCTGGTAAAAACATCGGAAACATTACTGCTGACATAAATAGAACTGTTATTAAAGGGACACCTCTCCAAAATTCAATAAAACCAACAGAGATATATCTAATTAGAGGAAAATTTGATCTTCTACCAAGAGCAAAAGCCATTCCTATTGGAAAACAGAAAATTAAGCAGAAAAAAGATATTATAAAAGTTAAAGACAATCCACCCCAGGCACCTGTCTCTACCCAATTTAAACCATCTAATTTACCTAGCTCAACATACTCCTCAAAAAATATAAAATACTTTAAAGTTATATAAAGAGCTAAAGGTACAATTAAAAAATAATAGAATTTATATTTAGCGGGTATAAAGAACCCTAAAATAATAGATAAAATAGCTGCAATAATCCCATATGAAAAATCAAAAAATACGGGACCACCGGATATAAAGAAAAAGATAAATAAGAATGCAATCAGAGGATAAATAACAACATAGTAAAGTGTTAAATACTTCTTAAATCTGTCAGTTGCAAAATAACCAACTGAACCCATCAATACTAAGGCTATAAATGACAAATTTATTCTCCATTGCTCAGCATTGGGGTACATCCCATACATAAATCTTCTCATCCAAACTTTAATATATGTCCAACAAGCTCCTGAACCAGTGCAAACATCTTTGGTATCACCGGCAAAACTAGCATCTATTACAAACCAACTAAGAATAGGTGGAAGAGATTTGATAATAACAAATATAATTAGCAATGACAAAACTGCATTAAAATTGTTGGTATTTATATGTTTATTTAAAAGATCTAATTGTTTTATTCCGCTAAATTCTATCCTTATGAAATAAAGTCCAATAAAACCTAATATTAGTGGAAATAAAAAACTTAAAAAACCAGGTAAAAAACCGGTTATATTCAAACTAAAAAATGAATTAATAAAAACATCTAATACACTAATTAAAAATAAAAAAGAACCTAAGTATAAGAAAGTATTTAAATTATTTTTATCAGGTTTTAAAAAATTTATTTTTGACATCATTTTTCCTGTATTGCAATTTTTTTGTTATACCAATTCATTAAAAGTGAAATTGAAATACTTAAAGTTAAATAGGTAAACATAGTTATTGAAACTATTTCAATAGCCTTCCCAGTTTGCATTAAAGCAGTCCCCGCAAACACTAAAACCAAATCTGGATAAGCGATAGCTGCTGCCAATGAAGAGTTTTTTGTTAAATTTAAATATTGGTTTGTTGTTGGTGGAATTATTATTCTTAAAGCTTGAGGCATAATTACAAGTTTAAGCACCTGATTTGGAGTTAATCCTATAGATGCCGCAGCCTCTTTTTGTCCTTTACCCACACCTTGAATTCCTGCTCTTACACACTCTGCAATAAAAGTAGCTGTGTACAGAGATAAAGATAAAGTAAGGGCAATTAATTCTGGAGGTAAACTTACTCCGCCCTCATATATGAAAGAAGTTGTCGCTAATTGTTTTAAAACGGGAACTTCAAATGAAATACCTACTCCACCAATTAAAAAACTTAAAAGAGGTAAAATAAATATTAATCCTATTGATATAAAAAATACTGGTATTTGTTTTCCTTGATTTTCTTGAACTCTCTTAGCATGAATACGAATAACAATTATTGCAATTATTGCTGCGACTATTGAATAAAAGAAAACACTAAAATTTTGCCAAATAAAAGCTGGAACATAAAGACCTTTAATGGTTAAGAAAAAAACACCAAAAATTGCTTCTGCATCTTGTGGAAGCGGTAAAGCTCTTAGTGCAGCAAAATACCAAAAAAATATTTGAAGCAGTAATGGAATATTTCTAAAAAACTCAACATAAAAGGCTGCGAATTTATTTATTAAGTAATTAGGAGATAACCTTGCTACACCAACTATTACACCAAGAATAGTTGCAATTATAATCCCAATAACTGAAACAAGAATTGTATTTAATAACCCGACTAAATAAGCTCTAAAATACGAATGTGAGCCATCGTATTCTATTAATGAAAATTGTACATCGAAAGAGGACTCTTGTGATAAAAACCCATAACCAAAATCAATCCCTCTATTTTCCATATTAATCTGAGCGTTATAAGTAAAAAAACCAAAGACTAATACGACAGCAGTAACTGTTATTAATTGTGGAACAATATCTTTAAGTTTAAAATTCACGATGGGAATAATATAGAAGCTTATAAAAAAAGGGCTAGAAAAATCTAGCCCTTTTTAATCATTTAAATATGCAATTATCTTGCAGGTGGTACGTAAAGAATTCCACCCTTAGTCCATAATTCATTTGGACCTCTATCAGGTAAAATTCCAGTGTCAGCTATATTTCTTTTATAGCTTTCACCATAATTTCCAACTTGCTTAATAATTCTTAAGCTCCAGTCATTATCTAGACCAAAAGCAGCACCTAATTCACCTTCTGCACCAACTAATCTTTTAATAGCTGGATTATCAGAAGTTTTCATCATATCTGCGTTTGCTGATGTAATACCGTATTCCTCTGCTTCGATCATAGTATTTAATGACCATCTTACGATATCTTCCCACACAGAATCACCTTGTCTCACAACAGGACCTAACGGCTCTTTTGAAACAGTTTCAGGTAACACAATGTGTTCATCTGGGTTAGACATTTTTGTTCTCTGTGCAGCAAGACCAGATTTATCAGTAGTATAAGTATCACATCTACCTGCATCATAAGCAGCTACAACTTCATCAGCTTTTTCAAAAGCAACTGGCTCATATTTGATCCCTTTAGAATTAAAGAAGTCTCTCATATTTAACTCAGTTGTTGTACCAATGTTAGTACAAGCTGAGATACCATCTTTGAATTGGCTTGTTGAAGTAATACCAGAACTTTTTCTGACCATAAATCCTTGGCCATCGTAGAAATTTACTCCTACGAATGTAAGTCCGATATCAGCATCTCTAGAAAGAGTCCAAGTTGTGTTTCTTGATAAGATATCAATCTCACCTGAAGTTAAAGCTGTAAACCTTTCTTTAGCACTTAATGGTGTAAACTTAACTTTGTTTGCATCACCTAGCACCGCAGCAGCTACTGCTCTACATACATCAACGTCAATACCAGTCCAATTTCCTGCAGCATCAGCGTTAGAAAATCCTGGAAGACCTTGAGATACTCCACATCTTACAAAACCCTTCTTTTGAGTGTTTTTAAGTGTTTTAGATTTTTTAGCAGCCATAGACTCTGTTGTAAAAGTGAACAACACAGCTACCATAGCAACTAAAGAAGTTAATTGTTTTAAGTATTTAAACATATTTCTTCCTATTGTTTATTTATTTGTTAACAAATAATTCAAAATTACTTTTGAATATTTATAATTTAAGCATGTTAAAAAAAACTCTTCAAGAGTTTTTTAATAGGTTTTTTGACAAAGTGAGATTCTAGTCAAGATAATAATTATATAAAAATTACAGTGAATATTGATGTCTGGCGCGCCCTGAAGGATTCGAACCTACGACCCTCGGTTTAGAAAACCGATGCTCTATCCAGCTGAGCTAAGGGCGCATCAAGATTAATCATAGATATACAATAATAAATTAATTTTTAAAAAGGAATTTTTTTATTAAAAGTAAAATTGTTAATAACTCAATTCTGCCAACGATCATAAAGAAAATAAGACAATATTTGCTGAATAATTGAAGATTATAAAAATCAAATTCATTTAAACCATAGATTGAGGAGTTGACAGTATTCATCAAAGTTAAAATTGACAACTTAAATGAGTTAATAAAAGTTATTCCACTTAAACTTAACAACGATACTAGTATAAATAAAGACATAATAAATATTATAATTGTTAAAAAATATTTATTTATTTCATCAAGATTAAAATTTATTTTTGTGAAAATTAACCTATTCATAAAAACATTTTTAGGTCTGCTAAAAGATAAAATTTGATTCAGCGAAAACTTAAAGAGTGAATAAATTTTTATAAATCTTAAACCAGAACTTGTTGAAAAAAAAGATCCACCTATAATAACCAAAATAAGATATATAAAGTTTAAATTTTCTTGGCCTGGACTTAATGAAAAGCCAATATTTGTCATACTGCTAACAATTGCAAAAAGATTTGTTAAAAAATCATTATTAAAACTAAAAAAAAGAAAAAAAATAGTTATTACAATAGCTAAATAAACAAACAAGTGCAGATCTTCATAAAAAAAATTGATATTTTTTTTTCTTAAAAAGATCAAATTATATGAAAAAAAAAGACTAAAAAAAGAGATAAGCATTAAAAATGAAAATGTAATTATTTGGATGTCTTCTTTAATTATTGTTGATAATTCGTTAACAGGTAAAAAGCCACCTGAAGAAATTATAGTTAAAGATAAGTTTAATGAGTCAAAAGTTCTTATCGAAAAAATATTCAATATTATAAATATCAATATTGTTAATGATGAATACAAAATAAAAATTTTGGCTGCTTGCTTCAAAATTTCTGAACTATTAAAGGATATAAAATTTGTCAAAGTTTTTTTAAAACTATCGTCATAAATATCAATTAAATAAATTATAGAAAATAAGAAATAAAGACCACCTATCCATTGAATTGACGATCTCCAGATAATCAAACTTTGATCAATAAGTTTTATATTATCAAATACTGTAAAACCTGTAGAAGTAAATCCTGAAATTGACTCAAAAAAAGAGTTAGAGAAAGTTAGATTGTAAATACTGAAATAAAATGGAATTGATAATATTAAAGGTATCAATAGATAACCTAAAAATATGGTTAATATTTTCTGAAAAATATTTGATTTAATATTGTAATTTCCAAATTTAAATAGAGCTATAAATAAAATGAATGATGTTACTAGAGTATAATAATAAGTATCTAAATTTAGATATAAATTGAAATAGTAAGAATAAAGAATGTTAAAAAAAGAAAGTATTGAAACAATACCAAAAAAAAAACTTAAATATTTGATCTGTAATTTAAACATCTTATTAAACAGAGCTAAGTCTAAAAAGATCTTCTACAACTCCGACTGTTTCTTTTTTTACAATTAAAACAACCTGATCATCTTTTTGAAAAATAAAGTCAGATTTTGGAATTATTACTTTTTTGTTCCTTAAGACAGCTCCAATTCTTATTTCCTCTGGCAAATTTGAATTCTTTAATTCTTTATTAATAAGTTCTGAAGACTCAATTATCTCTGCCTCTATTACCTCGTATTCACCATTGGATATTGTATAAGCGTTTTCAATTGTTCCTTTGTGGATATGTTTTAAAATACTTGAAACTGTATTCATTCTAGGATCAATCAGATCATCAATTTTTAATGATGACTGTAAAAGAGAATAGTTAGGTTTGTTAATTAAAGCCATTGTTCTTTTATCCTCAATATCTTTTTGGTCTTTAGCAAATTTTTCAACAAGAACACTAACCATTAAGTTATCCTCATCATCATTAGTAAGTGCTAAAACAGTTTCTGCTTCATCTAAATTTGCCTCAGATAAAACTTCTTCATCTAATCCATTTCCATTTATCACAATCGTATTATTCAATTCATTAGCGAGAAACTCAGATCGCAATTTGTCTTTTTCTACAATCTTAACTCTCACTCCTTCTAATGTATCTTCAATATTTTTAGCAAGGTTATAACCAATGTTTCCTCCTCCAATAATCAAAATTTTTTTTGATATTTTTTCGGAATGACCAAATGCCTCTAAAGTTTCTGCCATTTGTGAAGAATTAATTATTACATAAATTTTATCATTTTCTCTCACCTCATCAGTTTTTTTTGGAATAAAAGATTTACCCTCTCTAATTATTGCGAATGTATGAACTGAATTTAAGATTCCAGATCTTACTAAAAAAGTACCACTCATACTTAAGGCAAAAGTTGCAATTGACAGTATCATGGCCCATGACGTTAATATTTTCTTCTTCTCCAAGACTAGTATACAGTGAAGCAAAGTTGTTAATGCAAACCATGGCATTAAAGATACATTTTCAACAGGATCCCAAAACCAAAAACCTCCCCAGCCTAATTCGTAATATGCCCAAATAGATCCAAGCAAAATTCCCAGCGTAAGAAAAACCCAAGATGCTAAAACCCATTGTTTAATATGCTTGGCCCATTCTTTTGATACATATGATGTTACCATCGCAGCAAGAGCTGATGAAAAAATTATCGAAGAACCTACATAACCTAAATATAAAATTGGTGGATGTATTGCTAAAGCAGGATCTTGTAAAATTGGGTTCAAACCTAAACCCTCATTTGGTGTTGGAAAAATATAATTAAATGGACTTGAAGTTTTAATCAAAAAAATAAAGAAACCCACAATTATTATTTGTTGAAATAATAAAGTGAAAATTCTGTACTTTTTTGGCTGTTGATTAGATTTAAGTAAAAAAATTGAAATAAACAAAGTCAATACTAGCAACCATAACAATAAACTACCCTCATGATTCCCCCAGGTTCCAGAGATTTTATAAAATAATGGTTTAGTCGTATGAGAGTGGTTAAAAACGGTTTCGTTACTAAAATCTGAGTTAATAAAAGAGATTATTAATCCAAAAAAACTTATGACCACAAAAAAAAATTGAATAAATGTAAAAGATATTATTTTTTTATCTAAAATTTCAGCATCTCTTAAATTTCTTACTGAAAAAAAAATAATAAAAACTGAAAAAAGAAGTCCAAAACTTAATGAATAAGAACCTATTAAACTTGCCAAATTTATTTCTCCTCTAATGCAGCCTTAACTTCTGGTGGCATATAATTTTCGTCATGTTTAGCCAAAATTTTTGTAGCTAAAAAAAAATTTTTATCTTTTAAATATCCTTCAGCTACGACGCCTTTCTCCTCAGCAAAAAGATTTGGTACAACCCCAGAATAAACAACGTTTATCTCATTTTTAAAATCAGTAACAATAAATTTAATTTCTTTTGAAATTATATTTATAGAGTCTTTTTTAACCATCCCACCTATTCTAATTTTTTTTTTACCAATTTCACTCAAAGTTTTAATTTCTGTCGGAGATTTAAAAAAGATAACGTTTTCCTCTAAAGACTTAATTAATAAAAAAACTGATAATGCTAAAGTTGCTAATATTAATAATACGAAAAAAAATCTTAATTTAACTTTTCGCCCATACATGTTTCAAAAGTTAAATGCTTGAAGTATTTGATAAAATTTCTTTATTAATACTTTGAGATTTTGCAAAAGTCGCTTTCTCAGGATTTAAAGATCCAAATTTTGCTATAAATTTATTTTTTTCTTTGTTGTATTGAATTTTAATTACTAAAAAAAGTGTCAAAAAACTTACTAAAGTAAATAAAAATGCCGACCAAACATATAATCCATATCCATTCATAAAAAATAAATTTTCAATCATAATCTATCTAACCCTTTATTCTTAATTTTTATCAGTTCTGTATTATATTTCATTAAAAAAATCAGTAGAGAAAATAGGGCAAATGCCGCAGTCATTGTCATTAAAGGAAATAGCATTGATATATGAATTGACGACTTCGAGAGTATGTTGATTGAAGCTGGTTGATGCAATGTATTCCACCAGTCTACTGAATACTTAATTATTGGAACATTTATTATTCCTAAAATTGTAATGATTGACGTGACTTTAAATACTTTGTCATTATCTTCAAATATTCTCCATGCAACAAGATACATTGTGTAAAACAGTGCTAGTATTAGCATTGAAGTTATTCTTGCGTCCCAAGCCCACCATGTTCCCCATGTGGGTTTGCCCCAGATAGAACCAGTAACAAGAGCTATTATATTAAATACCAACCCGGAGGGTGCCAAACTTTTTGCGATTAAAAAAAAATTTCTTATTTTAAAAATGTATCCAACTATAGATAAAAAAGTAATAACTGAAAAAATTCCAAGCGAAATCCAAGCTGCCGGAACATGAACATACATAATTCTGACAGAGTGGCTCTGCTTATAATCCTCAGGGGATAATATTAATGCCTCAGTTAATCCTATCGAAAAAATTACAATAAATAAAAATAATACATACTTAGGAGCTTTTGATGTTATCGAAAAAATCTTATTTGGCTCAAAATATTTAAACATACACAAGATTATATTTATTATGAAAAAACTGCCTGATCAAGAATGCCAGAGGGAGATAATAACGAAGGGTAAATAAGTAGCACCCTTGATCAGTATTGAGCCCATAAAAGCAGATTGCTGTGTCAAAGGTTTGAGCTAAATGTGTTAAAAAAATGATCTATTTAATTAGATAGCTTGAAATAGCTAGATCCTTTTTTTCCAGTGAAAATTTCCTCAATTAAAGGATGTTTTATTGGTTCATCTGAGTCATCAACTAAAAGGTTTTGTTCAGAAACGTATGCCTCGTATGTGATTTCATCATTTTCAGCTAACAGATGATAAAAAGGCTGATCTTTTCTTGGTCTTACATTTTTCGGTATCGATTGATACCATTCTTCTGAATTATTAAATTCAAAATCAACATCATAAATTACACCTCTAAAGTCGAAGTGTTTATGTTTCACTATATCTCCAATTGAAAATTTAGCTTTTTGAATTGCCATTATATTTAGTATGGGTATTTAAAAACAAAAATCAATAAGAAAAATTAAAAGTTTTTAGTAGAATATTATTTATGTTAATATCTTGCTTGTGAACAAATCTTTTTTAAAGTTTTTAACAGATTTTGGGCCTCTAGTAATTTTTTTTTACTACTACTACGATAGTGGAAAAAACTTAAAAATTGCAATTCCCCCTTTTATTATTGCGACAATAATTGCATTAGCTATTGTTTGGCTTTTAGAAAAAAAAATACCAAAGATTCCTTTGTTAAGTGGAGTTTTAATCACTTTATTTGGGGGCTTAACAATTTACTTTGATAATCCAGTTTTTATTTATGTCAAACCAACAATTATAAATATTCTCTTTGCATTCGCTCTAATATTTGGAAGGTACTTCACAAATGAACCTGTTTTAAAAAAATTGATGGGTAACTCTGTCTCACTTACTGATGAAGGATGGGAAATATTAAATAAAAGATGGATATATTTCTTTTTTGGTCTTGCAATACTTAATGAATTAGTTTGGCGAACACAATCTGAGGAATTTTGGGTAAATTTTAAAGTGTGGGGACTATTACCAATTACATTTATATTTACTGCTTTTCAAATAGGTTTAATAAATAAGCATAAAACAAATGAATAATAATTTACGTCTAATAATCGATAATGTTAATAAAAATAATATCGAGGAAAAACATTTTTTTGAAAAAGATGAATTAAAAATTATTTTAGACTTATACGCTAAAATGGTCTCTGAAGGATCATGGAAAGACTATGGACTTAATATTTCAAGCAAACAAGTTGGTTTTAGTGTTTTTAAAAATACTACAGAAAATGCTCTGTATAAGATTTGTAAAAATTTTAAGCCAAAGAATAAAAATCTTAAATACTTAATCACCGATGCTAATGGGAAAATATTTAGGAATTCGTCTGATTTAAATAGTTTGTTAAAAAATATTGATTGGAAAAAACTTTAAATTATCTTCTTTGACCAAAAAGTCTTAGCAACATGATAAATAAATTAATAAAGTCTAAATAAAGTGTTAATGCACCCATTACAGCTTTTTTACCCATTAATTCACCTGTGTCACTTGCTGCATACATGTTTTTAATTTTTTGTGTATCGTAAGCAGTAAGTCCTACAAAAATTAAAACACCTAAAATAGAAATTACGAAATACATCATTGAAGATTTCATAAATATATTAACTATTGATGCGATAATAATACCAATTAAACCCATCATTAAAAAAGATCCTAATTTTGTTAAATCTCTTTTTGTTGTATATCCATATATACTCATTGCTCCAAATGTTGCGGAACAAATGAAAAATACTCTTGTGATACTCATGCCAGTATAAACTAATAAAATTGACGAAAGAGACAGACCCATTAATGCAGCAAAAATCCAAAAAGTTGTTTGCGCTTTAGCTGCACTCATTTTATTTATACCAAAGCTCATATAAAACACGATTCCAAGCGGAGCTAACATTACAAGCCATTTAAGCCCAGACATATAGATCGCGTTACCCACTTGAGTTAGTCCAACAATAGATCCTGAGCTATCAGTCACGACAGACATTTTGAAAGTTATAAGGGCAATAATCCCTGTCATAAGGATTCCAGTTGCCATGTAGTTATATACTTTTAACATGTAGGCTCTTAAGCCTTCATCTGTTACTGCAGTTGATTGTTGTGCAGCCTCTTTTGCTCTACTAAGTATACCTTTTTTATTAAATTCCATAGAGTAACATATATAATCTTTTAATAATTATTCAAGATATCAAAAAAAACAATAAATGACTAATATTATAAATATCAATGAATTACAAAAAATTAGGAAATACTGATCTAGATGTAAGTACAATTTGTCTCGGCACAATGACCTGGGGTGAACAAAATTCAGAGAAAGAGGGTTTTGAACAAATGGATTTTGCTTTGAACCAGGGAGTAAATTTTTGGGATACAGCTGAAATATATTCAATTCCAATGCGAGAAGAAACCTATGGAGAAACTGAAAAAATAATTGGTAATTGGTTTCAAAAAACAAAAAAAAGGAATGACGTTGTTCTTGCTACTAAAGTTTGTGGAAATACATCGAACAAATATATTAGAGGTGGTGGAAATAGTTTTGGTGGAAAAAAAATTAAAGAAGCATTAGATGAAAGTTTAAGGAGATTAAAAACAGACTATATTGACTTATATCAACTTCACTGGCCTGAAAGAAACACAAATTTTTTTGGTGATTACGGTTATGAGCATGACGAAAATGATAAAGATTGGACACCTTTTGAAGAAATTCTAGAAAGTTTAAAAAAATTTATTGAACAAGGTAAAATTAGATATGTAGGCTTGTCGAATGAAACTGCTTGGGGTTTATCAAAATTTCTTGAACTCTCAAAGATGAAAGGGCTTCCAAAAATGATGTCAGTACAAAATCCTTACAACTTACTAAATCGAACGTATGAGGTTGGTTTAGCCGAAATTTCTATTAGGGAGCAAAGCGGATTATTAGCTTACTCTCCGTTGGCGTTTGGATATTTAACAGGAAAATATAGAAATAATAAATTACCAGCAAAATCGAGAATGCAATTATTTAAAAATTTTAACAGATATAAAAATGAAAATGGTCAAAAAGCTATTGACGAATACTACAAAATTTCAAAAAAATATAATTTAGATTTTACTCAAATGTCCTTAAAATTCTGTGAAATTCAACATTTCACCACTAGTGTTATTATTGGGGCAACGACAATGGAACAGTTGAAAACAAATATAGAAAGTGTAAATGTAAATTTAAACAGCGATATAATAAATGATATTAATAAAATTCAACAAAAATACCCTAATCCATGTCCATAATTAAAAAACTTATCTACACATTTTTATTTTTAATCATTCCAATTACATTTAGTTTAGCTGATATAAAAAAAGTTGGTAAGTTCAAAGATTGGGAAACATTAGTAATTCAAGAAAGTTCTGGAAAAGTTTGTTTTGCTCAATCTACTCCAGTTTTACAGGCACCAAAAACCAATAAAAGAGATGCTAGATTATTCGTTACCTTCAGACCAAATGAAAAAATTTCTAACGAGATAAGTGCAACCGCTGGCTATGAATTTAATAAGAATAACACTGTTTTAGCAACTTCAGGAAATAATAAATTTAAATTTGACATTAAACAACAGGGTTTTGCTTGGATGACGAGTAATAAAAAAGAAAACATAATGGTTAAAGTTATGAAAAAAGGATCAAGAATTATGGTTACTGGTTATAATGAGAAAGGTTCACAAACCATAGATCATTATTCGTTATTGGGATTTACAAAAGCCTATAACTTGGCAAAAAAAAGTTGTGCATAGATTTTGATGAATGATGGGGTTAAAAATATTCATAATTTATGGCCATTAAATATTGGCGACTTTCATAATAGTGATCACCCTAAAATTAAAGAAGAGTTATTAAATTTTTTCAAATTATATGAAAAAAAATTACCTGATGGAAATAGTCAATTAAAAGATAAGGATCATGTTGGAAATCATAATCTTTATCAAAGTAATTATGATTTACATAATGAAGATAGTGAAATACTAAAAAAACTTTTTCATTTTATTGCAAAATCAGTTTTAGATGTAAGTAAAATAGCTAACCAAAAACTTATAGATAAGCTAAGTGAACAAGAAAAAAAATATAAAGTAAATATTAATGAGTCGTGGTTTATTAGATATAATAAAGGCGGTATCGTTTATCCACATCATCATGATGGTTTTAGTTGGTCATGTGTTTATTATGTTCAAGTAGGCGCTGATGCTTCAATCAAAAATGGTTCTACCTATTTTATAAGACCCTATAATACAACATCAAAAAATGATTTTGGTTCAAAGTATCTTAGAGAAGATACTCATTTATTCACTGCAAAAGAAGGTCGACTTTTAGTATGGCCTAGTTTTCTTTATCACGGATCTCAACCTTACTATGGTGATAAAGAAAGAGTGATTATCTCGGCAAACTTAACGGTTGATCTTAGAGATTAAAATGTCCAAAAAAAAAATTGTACTTGCTTATTCAGGAGGATTAGATACTTCGATAATACTAAAATGGCTTCAAGAAAATTATAATGCAGAAGTCATTTGTTACACTGCTGATATAGGCCAAGAGATTAATCGAAAAAAAATAATCAATAATGCTAAAAAATTTGGTGTTAAAAAGATCATAATTAAAGATTTAAAAAATCTTTTTGTAAAAGATTATGTTTTTCCAATGATTCGAGGTAATGCGATTTATGAGGGAGTTTATTTATTAGGAACTTCCATAGCAAGACCATTAATCGCAAAAGACCAAATAAGAATAGCAAAAAAATTTAAAGCATATGCAGTATCTCATGGAGCGACTGGAAAAGGAAATGATCAGATCAGATTTGAGTTAGGCTACCACTATTTTGGCCCAAAGATAAAAGTTGTTGCGCCTTGGAGAATTTGGAAATTAAAATCTAGAAGTGATCTAATAAATTATGCAAAAAAACATAAGATACCCATCCCCAAAGATAAAAAAGGTGCACCCCCTTTTTCTGTTGACGATAATTTATTTCATACCTCAACTGAGGGTAAAATTTTAGAAAACCCAAAAAATTCAGCTCCAGAATTTATTTTCCAAAGAACAACTTCTCCTGAAAAAGCACCGAATAAACCAACTTTAATTTCAATTAATTTTAAAAATGGTGACCCTATTGGAATAAATGGAAAAAAATTAAATCCTGAAAACATTCTTACCAAATTAAATTTTATTGCTGGAAAAAATGGTATAGGAAGAGTTGACCTAGTTGAAAATAGATTTCTTGGAATTAAATCAAGAGGAGTTTATGAAACACCGGGTGGAACACTTTTGATTCACGCCCATAGAGCTATTGAGTCAGTGACATTGGATAAAGAAACAATGCACAAAAAAGATTCAATTATGCCAAGATATGCCGAACTGATTTACAATGGTTATTGGTACTCAAAAGAGAGATTTAAGTTACAAAAAATTATTGATCAAAAAAGAAATAAAGTGAATGGCTCCGTAAAACTTAAACTATACAAAGGGAATATTACTATTCAATCTAGAATTACAAAAAGTAATGCATACTCAATGAAAAAAGTTTCTTTTGAAGAAAATAAAACATTTAATAAATCTAATGTTGAAAGATTTATTAATTATCACAAGAAAAGACTGAGATATTTATAAGTTTTAGGACAATTTATAGTTTGTTAAATTTATTTTAAGCTATATCTTAGGATCATGGAATCACTTAAAAATTGGATGAGAGATACAGCAAACATTTTGTTTGATGACAGTAAAAATGATCTCCGTTCTCTTCCTAAAACTGTTAGGTTGCAAATTTTATTAGTTTTAAGCTTTATATGGACCACAGTTTTTAGTTTATATGTTTTTTCATATACAACTTTTGTTTTTGGTTGGACTGGTCTTTTTTTAGCTCACATTGGTTTAATCTTTGCCGTGTATATGACTTTTAAACATTTTCATAGAGCAGAAGAAAATTCAGCTAGTGTTTTTAAAACAAAAAATTTTGACCCTTTTAAAATAATGGTGCTTGTTTTTGTGATTGTATTTATATTTGTTTTTTCAAAAGGTATTGAAGTATTAACAAGTCCAAATCCATATTCTTATTCAATTCCTTATGAAGGTTCTTCAAAATCAGTGTTTGAAAAATGGTTGCCTTTTAGTAAAGATAAATAATGGAAAAAATAGCAAAAAATTTACAGCTTATTTTAATGGTTATCATTTTAATAAGCACAGTTATTGCAGTTGGTATAGAAATGTACAAAATGTTTGAAAATAGATCAGTAACTTTAGCTGATTTATTATTGATGTTTCTTTACCTAGAAGTGCTAGCAATGGTAAGAGTTTTTTGGAACCAACAATCAATTAGTATTACGCTTCCACTATTAATTGCAATCACTGCTTTAGCACGATTTATTATTCTTCAAGGTAAGGAAATGGATCCAACAGCATTAGTTTATGAAGCTATTGCCATTGTTCTGATTGCTGGTGCAATTGTTATTTTAAGATTAAGACATAGCGACAAGCTTGGTTTAAAGAAAAAAAAATCAAAATAAATCAAAATGAAATTTGAAGCCTCAAAGGCTGCGGCCTTAAATAGATTAAATAATTTTGTAGAAAAAAATCTTTCTGAATATTCCAAACTAAGAAATTTTGATTTTGGTCCAGAAAATAGAAAAAATATATCTGGTTTGTCTCCATATATCACCCATGGGATAATCAATGAGAAAGAGGTGATTGAAAAATCACTTAGCAAATTTTCTTTTTCGAAGAATGAGAAATTTATTCAAGAAGTTTTGTGGAGAACATATTGGAAGGGTTGGTTAGAATTACGACCAAACGTTTGGACAGATTACTTAGTAGAGTTAAATAAAATTCGAGAAGAATATAAAGATAACCAAAATTACAAAAATGCAATAGATGGAAAAACCAATATTGAATGCTTTAATTGCTGGGTAACAGAACTTAAAGAAAATAATTATTTACATAATCATACTAGGATGTGGTTTGCTAGTATTTGGATTTTTACATTAGAATTACCCTGGCAATTAGGAGCAGAATTTTTTATGCAACATCTTTACGATGGTGACTCTGCATCAAATACTCTTGGTTGGAGATGGGTAGCTGGAATTCAAACATTAGGAAAACACTATTTAGCGAGCGAGTGGAATATTAAAAAATTCACTAATAATAGATTTAAT
>CACFEW010000002.1 GCA_902565385.1 uncultured Pelagibacteraceae bacterium
ATCTATAGCTGTAGACAAAATCCCAAATATAGGAATCGGCAAAACTATTAACGATAGATTAATAAGAGCTTCAAAATTTTAATGACTATTCCTCTTGAAATAATTGATTTATCAAAAACTTATGACACAAAAGAAGCTGTTCGAGATATTTCTTTTAAAGTAAATGAAAATGAAATAATTGGGATTCTTGGACCTAACGGATGCGGTAAAACTACAACAATAGGTATGATACTAGGTTTACTAAAGCCTACTAAAGGGAAGGTTCTTATAAATGGTATTGAAATTGAAAAACAAAGAGTTGAATTATTGAATAAATTAAATTTTATTTCACCATATATTGAGTTACCAAAAAAATTAACTGTAAAGCAAAATCTTGAAGTTTATGGAAGACTTTATGATGTTAAAGAACTTGGAATTAAAATTGATAGTCTTTGTGAAAAATTAAGGCTTAATGAATTTATTAATAAAATAACAGGTGAACTTTCCTCCGGTCAAAAAAATAGAGTCAGTCTAGCTAAATCTATAATTAATGATCCATCAGTTCTTCTTCTTGATGAGCCAACTGCATCTCTAGATCCTGAAACTGGAGATTTTGTGAGAAGTTTTTTAGAAGGATATCAAAAAGAAAAAAAAACTTCTATTCTCCTTGCTTCACATAATATGGCAGAAGTTGAGAGATTATGTTCTTCAGTTCTAATGATGAATAAAGGATCTATTATTGATCAAGGAACTCCTGAAGAATTAATTAAAAAGCATGGAAGGAGAAATATGGAAGAAGTTTTTTTAAAACTTACAAGAGATTTAATATGAATTTAAATAAAATGTATGGACTTTTTTTAAGACATTTTTATCTCATTAAAAGTTCTTTGCCGAGAGTTTTGGATTTAATTTATTGGCCAACAATACAAATTATTCTGTGGGGATTTATTTCTAAATTTTTTTCGATTTATAGTGATTATTATAATAATACACTTGGAATAATTCTTACATGCGCGATTCTTTACGATATTCTTTTTAGATCTAGCATAAGTTTTAATATGCTTTTTTTAGAGGAAATTTGGAGTAGGAATTTTACAAATTTATTTATTGCTCCTTTGAGGCTAAAAGAAATAATTATATCTTTAATTTTTACAGCTTTGATAAGGACTTTAATTGGTCTCGTGCCCGCAATCATTTTAACATCTCCATTATTTGGAGTTTCAATTTTAAAATTGGGTTTTCCACTACTTATATTATTTTTAAGTTTATACATATTTGGCATTACACTAGGCTTATTTGTAAGCTCAGGTTTAATGAGGTTCGGACCATCTTTTGAAAATATAGCCTGGTCATCCTTATTTTTACTTGCACCATTAGGCTGCATCTACTATCCAATAGAAATTCTTCCTGAATTTTTTCAAGTAATTGCAAAGGGTTTACCATTAGTTTACATTTTTGATGAAACAAGAAATATTTTGATTAATGGTTTGGTAGATTATGAAAATATAAAACAAGCTTATTTATTAAATTTAGTTTATCTTATTTTTGGAATAGGATTGTTTTATCTATCTTTTTTAAGAGCGAGGATAAAAGGGACGTTAATAAATATGGGTGAATAATTGGCGCGCCTGCTAGGAGTCGAACCCAGAACCTCCTGATCCGAAGTCAGGCGCTCTATCCAGTTGAGCTACAAGCGCATATAATATTAATATATCATTTTATGGAAAAAAAAATAAATTTGATAGTTGGTAAGACCGAAAATGAGCTCCGTGTTGATATTTTCATTAAAAAGAGAGAAAATATTATCAGTCGAACTAGAATTAAGAATCTTATTCTAGAGAATAAGTTAAGAATAAATAATAAGGTAATAACTGATCCATCAAAAAAAGTTTTTTTAGGTGATGAAATAAAATTAGTCATACCTGAAACAAAAAAAGCTTCCTTGAAACCTTATGAGTTTAATTTAGATATCGTACATGAAGATAAAGATTTAATTGTTTTAAACAAACCCTCTGGAATAGTAATGCATCCTGGTGCAGGTAATTTTGATAATACAATTGTCAATGCACTTATGAATTATAGTAAAAATTCTTTTTCTAATATTGGAGGTGAACTAAGACCTGGAATAGTACATAGAATTGACAAAAATACATCAGGATTAATTGTTATTGCAAAAAATAATCAAACTCACGAGCACCTTTCAAATCAATTTAATAAACACACAATTCAAAGAGTTTATCAATTATTAATATGGGGTAAAGTCAGACCCTCTAAAGGTAAAATAGAAACGTTTATTACAAGAAGCTCCAAAAATAGACAAATGATGGAGGTTAGTAACAGTAAAGGAAAAAAAGCAATTACAAATTACAAAACTTTAGAAATTTTTGAAAATAAAAATATTCCAACTTTTAGTTTGTTAGAATGCAAATTAGAAACAGGTCGAACCCATCAAATAAGAGTTCATATGAATCATTTAGGTAACAGTATAGTTGGTGATGATAAATATAAAAAAAAATTTAAAAAACTTAATAATATAGATCCATCATTAGAAAAAATTTTAATGAAGTTAAACAGGCAATTTTTGCACGCCAAGACATTGGGTTTTATACATCCAAAAAAAAATAAGCATATGATTTTTAACTCAATTTTACCAAATGAACTTGAAATAATACTTAAAACACTCAGAAATACTGGTAAATAAAACATTGAAAAATTTTTAATATTAACTAGATAAATATTGAATGAGCACAACTATAAATAGCAATTTACCTATCTTAAGTAATGAAGGTGGCCTGTCTGCATATCTCGAGCAAATAAAAAAATTTCCAATGCTTGATGCAGAAGAGGAATACATGCTTGCTAAAAATTGGAAAACAACTGGAAATATTAAGTCAGCAGAAAAACTTGTAACAAGTCACTTGAGATTGGTTGCGAAAATTGCAATGGGTTATAGAGGTTATGGACTCCCAATTAACGAAATGATTTCTGAGGGTAATATTGGACTTATGCAAGCTGTTAAAAAATTTGAGCCAGAGAAGGGTTTTAGATTGGCAACTTACGCGATGTGGTGGATAAAAGCTTCTATCCAAGAATATATCCTAAAATCTTGGAGCTTGGTAAAAATTGGTACAACAACTGCACAAAAAAAATTATTTTTTAATCTTAAAAAATTAAAAAATCAAATTGCACCACAGGCTGAGGGTGATTTAAGAAATGAACATGTAAACGAAATCGCTGAAAAATTAGATGTGAGTAAAGAAGAGGTTATCTCAATGAATCGTAGACTATCAGGAAAGGAATTTTCTCTTAATGCTCAAGTTGGCGAGGATGGTGATGAATGGCAAGACTGGTTAGTAGACAAAGAATTAGACCATGATCTTAAATTTGCTCATCAAGAAGAAATGAAACAAAGAAAAGATTTATTAAAAGACTCAATTAAAGTTTTAAATGATAGAGAAAAGGAAATTTTATATTCAAGAAGACTAAATGATGATCCAACTACTTTAGAAGATTTAAGTAAAAAATATAAAATTAGTCGTGAAAGAGTAAGGCAAATTGAAAATAAAGCATTTGAAAAATTACAAAGACAAATGCTTTTGCTTGCTAAATCAAAAAATCTTTTGCCTGTAGGTTAATTAAATTAAAATACCTAAGTTAATTTATGCCCGTTAATATGAAATTTTTTTAATAATTTTCTTGATGTTGAAATTTATTTCTTTTTGATCAATTCAGTATTATCTATATTTATAGCCATACAAGTGATATCGTCTCTTAATTTTTCAGCACCCCAATTTAACTCTTTTTCAATAGACTCAACAATTTTTTTTGGTGTCACTTCTGAAATACCATTTATGATTTTTTGTACACCTTCAGCTCCTAATTCCTCACCATTTTTTAAGTACCCTTCGGTTACACCGTCAGTGTAAACCACAAATGTCTTATCTTTAAGGTTCATGCTATTAGATTTAACCATTGACTCTGTAAAATATTTAACAATTCCAATGGGCGGCATCTCTGATTTGATATATTCATAATTTTTATTTTGATCAAAAGTTAAAATACTTTCATGTCCAGCGTTGATAAAAACAAGTTCTCCAGTTTTAATGTTTAGTTTTCCAAAAACAGCAGTTACAAACATTCCTTTAAACTTTGCCTCAACAAGTTCATTGTTCACTCCAAACACTACTTTTTCTAATGGGAAATTTAAATTGGTTAAGGTTCTAAAAATTGAGGATGCTTTTGCCATATACATACCAGCTTTAACCCCTTTTCCTGATACATCGGCTAAAGTAAAAAAGTATTCTTCTGGTGTTGATCTTACAACATCAAAATAATCTCCAGATACATCTCGAGCTGGTACGTTTTTGGCAAAGATGAAGTTTTCAAATTTTGATATATCTGGAAATAAGCTTTTTTGAACTCCAGCTGCAAGTTCACGCTCTTTTAAAAGTTTAGCTTCTTTTTGTAAGTTATCTAAAGCTATTTTGTTCTCCTCAATAAATCTAAAATATAAACCAGTTAAAAAAGTAACTGTTACAATAAAAATTGGGTAACTCATGTCTACTAATTCAGATCTAAATTTATAGATATAAAAACCAATAACAATTATTGCTAAAATATTTCCAAAAAAAATAGATAAACTTAATTTAGGTTTTACTCTTTGAGATAAGATAAATGTAATGAGAGCTACAATAATAGAAAACAACAACTCAAATATATATGTATTAGGATTTCTTATTAAGTAGGATTGATCTAAAATATTCTCAATAACATTAGCATGAACTTCTACTCCTGGAATAGTAATCCCAAGTGGAGTTTTGACTAAATCAAAAAGTCCTTGTGCAGAAGCACCAATTAAAACATATTTATCTGTAAAAAAATCTGATTGAAATTTTCCATCGTAGACATCACCAGCAGATATGTACTGATTTTTATCTGACTTTTTATACTTGATCCAAATTATACCATTAGGGTCTGAATTAATTTTATAGGGTCGTGCACTTATTCTTTGAATTCCAACTTCATTTAATTCAATATAAATATTTTTCTGTTTTGAACCCACTCGAACCATTTCTAGTCCCATGGTTGGGTATATCTTCTTATCAAACTGTACCACGAGTGGTAATGATCGGATAATACCATCTAATTGATCTAAGAAAGAAATCGAACCTAAACCTTTCACATCTTTTTCTAATACTTCAAGTGAACCAATTGAATATGGATATGAATAAGTAAATTTCTTTGGATCGCCACCTTTAGATAAAAATCTCGCCTTAGCTTTTCGATCATAATTGGAATGTGAAGGAACATTACTACCTAATACTGCAATTATTGATTTAGATTGTTTAAGTTTCTCAGAAAAAATTTCATCTGGACTCTTTAAATTCTGAAGCTTTGCAATATCAGATGGAACCAAACCATATGATTTTATAATTTCATCAGGAGACTGTTTATCTTTCTCAGTGAAAAAAATATCGAAACCTATCGCTTTTGGATTTGACTCATTTATTTTATCTAAAATATCCGCAAACACTTTTCTATTCCAAGGAAACTGACCAAACTTTCCCAAACTGTTTTCATCAATATCTATTATGACAACTTCAGAGTCTTTTTTTTCAGCAAATACTTTTTGATATAAATCAAAACTTAAATATGAAATTGATTTTACAAATGCAGGATTAATTATTTTTATTAATATTAGGAAAACTAATAAAATTAAAAATGTAAAATAATTAGTGTATTTTTGAAAAAAAGCTTTCACAGAAGGAATTTAACTCTAATTATATTAAAGTAAATGGTATTGAATAATTACTAAAGATTACTTCTTTTTCTTTCTTTTCTTTTTCTTAGCTTTTTTCTTAGCTGTTCTTTTTTTCTTTTGAATTTTTTTCTTTTTCTTAGGTTTTTTCTTAACTACTTTTTTCTTTTTCTTTGGTTTTTTCTTAACTACTTTTTTCTTTTTAGCAGCTTTTTTCTTCACTACTTTTTTCTTTTTAGTAGCTTTCTTCTTCACAGCTTTTTTCTTTTTAGAAGCTTTTTTCTTCACTGCCTTTTTCTTTTTAGAGCCTTTTTTATTCACCGCTTTTTTCTTTTTACCTTTTTTCTTTTCTGCTTTAGCTTTTTTCTTTTTCTTAGCTTTTTTCTTTTTTTCTGCTCTTTCAGTTTTGATAGCTACTTTTTTCTTTTTATCTTTTTTAATATTTTGTTTTATAATTGACTTAATCTCTTCTTTTTCAAATCCTAGAGCTTTTAATTCTTTTTTAAGTTCTTTTTTAATCGCTTTTCTCTCAGCTTTTGTTGAGTCTGGGCTTAATTTTGCAACCCGTAATGACTTCATTTTCTTATTAAATTTCTTTAACTGATTTTTAGTAATTTTTCTTGCCTGACCAGGAGCTTTACCTTTTGACATCGATGTAATGCTGTAAGGGTTATCTAATAAAGTAGATCCAAAATTGTTTCCAACAAGAACTGCTCCAGGTCTCATACCTAAAGTATTATTTTTTCCTGGACCGATTAATAAAGTATCAGTTCTTCCACTTGAAACGATTGTTTGGAACTCAGTTCCTCTTGAACCTAAAGTACCCTCAGGAACTTCTACAGTTAAGCTGTCAGGATTTTTTTTACTAATTAATCCTGATATTACTTTTAAACTTCCTTGCTTTACACTTGCAACTATTTTTCCATCATTCGTAGCAGGATCAAAAATAAATGTATCCATTACAACTTCTGAATCTTCACCAATTGTAAATGTTGATTGATCTAATAATAAAATTTGAGTACCAGAACCAGCACCCGCAACAATAGTCTCATTTAAATAAATTTTGTCACCAGTTTTTAATTCTCTGGTTTCGGTTTTAACCGTACCTGAAATTGCTCCAACAATTCCAACTAACTGTTTTTCAATAGTCAGCTCTTCGTTTGCCTTAGCGCTCAAGCTTCCGAAAAACAATAAAGCTAAAATTATTGTTAAAATTTTCTTCATAGGATTGAAAAATAACAGACTTCTTAAAAAAATAAAATATTTTATATTCAAAATGGGTCTTTTAAAATGGCTTAAAATAACAATTTTTTCTTATTAAATTAAGAAAATAGCAACATTACTTCAAAATACTTAAAGATTTAGTAAAACTAAATGCAAAAGAATCTGCAATATAATCGTAATTTAATATATTCGCCTCAGATATTAATTTTTCATAAGATAAGTTTATAAATAAAGTTCTATTTGGATCTAATGCTGGGAAAAAATCTCCTAATGCTTTTGTAATCATAATGTCAGTAGTCATAGAATAATCTGATCTAATTCTACTTGAGGTTACTGAAGAATCCACTTTTTTATAATCATTAAAACTATGAGAATTACCTACAGATATAAATGCCCAAGGAAATGCAAAATTTAATACAAGACCAATATCATAAGTCTCAGCATCATTTCCTGCATCAATAACAGCATCACTATCAGTGTAACCTAAACTTAAAGAAGAGGAAATTATTTGGGTAACGATTAAATCATAACCTAAAGTATAATTGTGTGATATTGAATTAGTTTCATGAGCAGTCGTATCCGATGAATTGTGATTAGCTTTAGAGTCTGAGTATGAATAACCATAACTAAAAGAATTTCTTTCACCAACTGAAAAAAATCCACCAATACCATACATAAAAGAAAAGCTATCAGCGTCATGTTGAGCATCTGATTTATTAGCAATTAAATAAGGACTTAAACTTTGATTTCCTAAAGTAGTGTCTAAACCAATAGTAAATCCATAACTCTGAAAATCGTCATCAGCCTCTTTATATTGATTAGATGTTGTATGAGCTAAGTTGAATAATAAAGATGACTCTTCTCCAATAGGTCTTGTTGCAGTTAATCCTAAAGATGTACTTTCCGTTCTATCAAATTTTGCTGAATTAAATTCCGCTTTTGTATCAGAGTCCATTTTAAATCTAGACTTTGAAACACTATTAATATTATCTGCAAAGTTTAAACCAAAACCAATATCGGCTGAGATGTTCCATAAACTAGGTTCTCTATCTAATATTTCTTCTTCAATTTCTTTTAAACTTTCTAAATCTTCTGGACTAAGATCTGTTCTTAGTTTCATCTCTTCAATAATTGTGGTAGCCTTCTCCGGTGAATCTACTTGGACTAAAACTGATAATAGATATAACTTGATTTCAATATTTTCTGGATAAATCATTGTTAATCTTTCAAGAGTTGAAATGGTTTGTTTGTAGTTTCCCATTTTACCTTGTTGCTGTGCATATTTTAAATTCAAATCCAAATCATTTGGTTTTTGTAAAATTTGCATGTAGGTAATGTTTTTTTCAGAAGAAAATACAGAAGTCGTAATCAACAAAAAAGTTGATATTAAAACTAACTTAAGTCTATTTAATTTTAAAAACATAAACACCGGAGGATATTTACAATATTGATTTTTTTCAATTAATAATTTCTACTATAAATTGCAGTTTTATAAGAATTATTCGTCAGAAGTTTTGTTTTTCCAAATAAAATAAAAAATATAAGGACTTACAGCGGGTACAATTCCAAACCAAAACCACTCATCCCACCTAAAACCTTTATCTAAGCTTAAGCTTTTAAGGCCATTCCACCAAACTAAATATCCTATTAAAATAATCCAGCCTATACTTAAAGTTGATAAAATTTTGATTTTTTTAGATTGTTGACCTGAAAACAATTTTTTAAAGTATTCCTGAAAATTTTGAATCAACATTTAAAATGATGAGCTAATTAAAAATTATTTTCACCTTTTGCATTTAAGGTTAAATTAGTACTGCCACAAGCATTGTCACTAACGTTACAGGCTTTGACTACGTATCCAACTTGTGATCCTGACTCTGTTTGCACATGAGTACAAAACCAATATTTTTCGACATCAATAGATTCAGCCCCATCAAATAAATTTGTATTTATTGCTGATGTGTTTGCTGCGCTTGGGGTACAGGATGCTTCTCCGTAATACTCTCCAACTATCGAATAATATTCAGTTTGCATTAATGCAATTTGTTGCATTGCATTTTGAGCAGAAGTTTTTCGTGCTCCATCAACGTATCCATTATACGCAATTGTACCAATGGAGGCGAGGGCGCCTATGATCGCCACCACCACCAAAAGTTCAATTAGAGAAAAACCAGATTTATTAATTTTGCACAAATCTTTATCTCTCAAAATAGATTAGCCTAACTACTTACTCGATAGTTAATGTCTGATTGTATGTATTTTCTCCGTCATTCATGACAAGTGTAACATCATCAGGCGCGGCCGTAGTAACAACTACATATAATAATCCTTTTGATAAACTGTCACCTGTAGGTACTGTTGCTGCTGATGTAGCTGCTTTTGCTCCACCCCAAGGATTTCTATCTTCAGATATACCTACAAAAGCACTTTGTACAAGTGCTCCAGTCATCGTATCACCACAAGCTACAGTTCCTAAAACAGTATCAGTATCGTCTACAACGCATTTTGCCAATTCTGCAGCAACATATTTAACTGCACCCGCGTGTATAGATTTTGCTGCATTCTTTTTTGCAGCAGCTGTGTAACCATTATATGCAACGACACCAACTGCAGCTAGTGCTCCAATAATTGCCACCACAACTAATAATTCAATTAGCGTAAAGCCTTTTTCTCTTTTTTTCATAAGCCTCCAAATAAATTTATAATAGATTCATATTACAAATTTTTAGTTTATTAAAGTATGAACTATGGTCAAAAAATAGAGAAAAATCAACAAAAGTTAATATTAGGATTTTACTAATTTATAAATAATGCTATCAATTAACACTTATGAGCTACAAAGTTACTGAAGAAGGCAATATTTCAACTGTCTATTTAAACGGTGAAATAGATATGGATGTTACCGAAAAGGCAAAAGAAGTTATATTGCCTATAGTTGAGACAGGGAAAGAAGTTCACCTAAACTTAAAAGATGTATCATACATGGACTCTTCAGGTATTTCTGTTTTAATTGAAAGTCATCAAAAGGCTCTAGAGAATAACACTAAAGTTGTAGTTAAAGAAGTAAGCAAATCTGTTTTAAAAGTTATTATGATGGCGAAACTTGAGCAGATTCTTAACCTTGAATAATGAATATAGAAGAGTCTAAAGATTTTTTAGTCAGCACAGCAAGTTTAAAAGAAGTGAGAGTCTTTTCTAGAGAAGTATTTGAAAAATTGAAACTGGAACAAGATTTAAAAGACGAATTAGTTTTAGCTATTGCTGAAGCAGCACAAAACATTGTTAAACACGGCTATAAAGATGTTGAAAACACTAATGATAGAATGGAAATTAAGATTTCTTTAAAGGATGGGGATCTTGAAATAGGTTTTTTTGATAAAGGTAAACCAGTTATACCAGAAAATATTCAACATAGAAAACTTGACGATATAAAACCAGGTGGACTTGGAACTTTTTTTATTAAACAGATTATGGATGATGCTGTTTTTAAAAAGGACCAACAAAAATGGGTTAACCACTTAGTTCTTACCAAAAAAATTTAGCCGATTAAGGCACCAACATTAAATATTGGTGAGTACATCGCTATCATTAGTCCACCAATCATTAGTCCCATAAAAACAATCATTATCGGCTCTATTAAACTAGACATATTATCAACAGCAGTATCAAACTCAGCTTCATAATAGCTTGCAACTGAGTTAAACATTTCATCTAATTGTCCAGTTTGCTCACCGACTGAAATAAGTTGACTAAATGTTGGAGGAAATAATGGTTCTTTTAAAAAAAGTTTTGTAAGAGTGTCTCCTGAAAAAACACCTTTTTTCACATTCTCTAAAGCTTCAGTTACCACAACATTGCTACTAACAGATTTTGCAATTTCTAAACTTTCTAATAAGTTTACACCTGCAGCACTAAGATTACCCATTATTAAAGAAATTCTAGCAAGTAATGATTTTAAAATTAATTCCCCAAAAACTGGCAACTTTAAAACTCTTCCATGCCACATGTATTTTATTTTTTCATTTTTTGTCGTTAAATATCTAAATAACACAAAGCCGCCGATTAAAGAAAAAAGCAATACCATACCACCAGTCCCTCTTAAAAAATCACTCATTCCCATTATAATTGCTGTTGGTTTTGGTAATGCAATTCCCATTCCATCATACATTTGCGCAAATACAGGTACAACCTTAATAAGCATGAATGCACTGACTGTAATTGCAACAGTAAACATTATACTTGGGTACATTAAAGCACTTTTAATTTTTTTCTTGATATTTTCTTTTTTTTCTAATGAGTCTACAATTTTAAGAAGAAATACATCAAGCTTACCACTGGCTTCTCCTGCTTTAATTAAGTTGCAGTATACATTGTCAAAATACTCCGGATATTTTTCAAAGCATTTAGATAAAGTAACACCTCCTTCAAGACTTTTTCTTATATCTTCAATCATTTCTTTTATAGACTCACCCTCAAGCTGATCTCTTAACATGCCAAGCACTTCTAAAATAGGAAGACCTGCTTTAACCATTGTTGCAAATTGTTTGGAAAAAATTAGAATTTCTTCGACTTTAACCTTTTTTTTGCCAAAGAGAGAAAGTCCTTTACCTTTTGATTTTTTTTTATCTGCCGTTTTTTTCTTTGAGGATCTTATTAAATTAGTGATTATGACCTTTTGCTCTTTAAGTTTAAAAGACGCTTCTTCCTGATTTAGAGCTTCTATTTCTCCCTCAACATATTTTCCTGCAGAAATTCCTTTATAAGTAAAAGCTTCCATTTATTTGTTTTAGCTTGATAAAACTCTTTCAAACTCTCTAAAATTAAGATCCCCGTTAGCTATCATCCTTCTGCCCATATCTTGCATAGTTTGAAAGCCCTCTTTTACAGCGATCTCTCTTAGTTCTGGTGTTGTTGCTTGTCTTAATATTGCTTCTTTGATTGGTTTTGAAATAACCATAATTTCATAAATTCCTTGTCGACCTTTGTAACCTGTGTCTTTACACTTAGGACATCCTTTACCTTTAACTGCTTTCACACGAGAGGCTTGCTCTGGCGAAAATCCTAGATCAGTTAAAACTTTTGGTGTCACATCATCATCTGGAACTCTGCAATCTTTACAGTTTCGCCTTGCTAATCTTTGAGCTAAAACCATTTGAGTTGCAGCACTGATTAAATAATCAGGCGTTCCCATGTTTTGTAATCTAGTAATAGTACTAGGAGCATCATTTGTGTGAAGCGTACTAAATACGAGGTGACCAGTTAAAGCAGCTTTTAAACCTATGTCCACTGTTTCTTTATCCCTCATCTCTCCAACTAAAATAATTTCTGGGTCTTGACGTAGGAATGATCTTAAGGCAGATGCAAAACTTAATCCAATATCGTCTTTAATTTGAACTTGTCCAACTCCATCAAGTTCATATTCTACTGGATCTTCAGCGGTTAAAATATTTAAATGAGGTTTGCTCACTTCTTTTAAAATACTATATAGAGTAGTTGATTTTCCCGAACCAGTTGGTCCTGTTACTAAAATAAGACCTTGTGTGCTATGTATTGCTTTCCTTAAATTTTGCAAATCAACGTCCTCAAAATTTAATTGCTCAAGAGTAATATCTCCTGCATCTTTATTTAAGATACGCATTACAATTCTCTCATTATTTGCAGTTGGTAATACCGATAATCGAAGATCGACTACTTTACCGTCAATTTTAAAATTGATAGCTCCATCTTGCGGTAACCTTCTTTCAGCAATATCTAATTTTCCCATAATTTTAAAACGAGTTACTACTGCTCCGTAATTGTCATGAAGAAATTGTTTGTATTCCTCTTGTTCCTGCAGCATTCCATCAAGTCTATACCTTACTCTTGAAGAAAATCTGTATGGCTCAATATGAATATCACTTACTCCCAACTTAATAGCATCGGCTACTACCGCAGTACTGAATTTAATAACCTCAGACTCGTTTTCTATTGCCTCAACATCTTCCTCAGGTTTTTTATCTAGAACTTCTCCAGCCTCTCCCAATTCCGAGTCAAAAGTTTTAGTTTTTTCTCTTTTTTCTTTTCTAATGGTTTCAGTAGTTACATCACCACTTTCATTTTGTAATTTTTGTATAAATTCTGAAATTTGAGAAACTTTGGCACCATGAAGTTCAATATCTTTTTTTGTAATAGCTTTCAAATTTCTCATTAGCCCTAATTTTGAGCTATCTGAAATTGCTATATGTAAAACTTTTCCATCTACCTTAAAAGGTGCAACAAAATTTACATTTATATAATTTGAAGGTAATACTGACTTGATCTCATCAGTAATTTGAACTTTTGATAGATCAATAGTATCTAGACTTTGCTCTTTAACCAATACATCTAAAATTTTGTTTTCATCAGTAAGTTTTAATTCAAAGACTGCATCGATCTGTGATTTATTTTTTTCGGTACTTACTTTTTTTATATTAGGAAGATCTTTTCCAGATATAATGTCGTTATCAATCAATACGTTGATTAAATTTATTTCGCTTTCTCTGCTTATTTTTAACATTTTACAAAACTCTCGGAGCGATAAATATTAATAATTCATCCATACTATCGCCTTTTGTTTGACCTTTAAACAAATTTCCCACCACAGGTACGTTTGCTATGCCTGGAAGGTTTTCTTTTGTACTAAATACTCTATTTTTCTTTATTCCACCAATTACAACAATATCTCCGTCTGCAATTAACAGCTTAGTTTTGATTGTCATTGTATTTATCCCTGGTTCTCCTGCAACTGCTCTATTAACAGAGTCATTATTAACGCTCACGTTCATAAGCACATTGCCATCACCAATAATACTGGGTGTTACCTCTAATTTTAATACGGCAGGTTTAAAAGACGTATTGGCTCCTTCAGAACCAGTAGCTTGGAATTGAACTTCTTCACCTTGAGTAATAATTGCTACTTGGTTATCTAAAGTAAATACCTTTGGATTTGAAATAGTTTTACCCAAACCTCTTTTCTCTAAAGCTTGTATCTCAGCTTTTAATACTCCTGAACCTGTTCTTTTTAAAATACCTATCCCGCTTGTTGCACCTGCTGCTGAAGCTGTGAAATCAGCAACCGAGTCTGATGCTCCTCCAAGAGCTGCACTCGAGGATGTTATTGCATTGTTTGCTGTTGTTCCTCCAATTATTCCACCTATGGACTCTGCTTGTCTTTGATACGCAGCACCTAATCTTGTTCCTAACGCTTTTTCGAATTCTGAATCAGCTTCAACGATGAAAGCTTCTATTAAAACTTGTTTAGTTCTAACATCAATTTCAGCAATTATGTTTTCTACAACATCTAAATCTTCACTTTTTCCTCTAACTATAATTGATCTAGTTGTTATTTCCTCAGTAATTTGTATGGTTGAAAAATTATCATCGTTATTAGCAAACAATTCTAATATTGTGGATTTTGCTTGAGCAGGTGCAATATAATATAGTCTAAAAATTTCTGAAACGATTGGTTCAACTGAATCCTCTAATTCTACTTTTTTCTTAACAGCAGCTGCTCTTGAAGATTTATAATTTTCTTGTGCAGTTAATGTTGACGGTGAGTGAACTCTTATTAAATTACTTGCAACATCAATATCAGCTGCAAAATTTTTCATATCCAATAAAGCATTAAATGCTTTATCCCATGGGACATTAACTAATTCTGCACTTATTGATCCAGCAACTTCATCACCAACTAATATATTTATTTCTCCAATCTTTCCCATCAACATCATGGCTTCTTTGTAATCAAGATTTTTAAATTTAAAACTGACCGACTGTTTCAAAGATTTGAAATCCTCAGGAATCAGTAAATAGTTTCTTTTTGTTTGAGATGAAATTTTTTTTCTTTTCTTTAATTTAGTAGTATCACCCAAAACAGGTTGTGGGCCCATTTCGACAGTTCTGTCTAGTTCTTCCTTACCTTTTTTTCTTATATCATCTTTAATTAGAGGGGTAGGATGTTTAAAATCTTTTGATTTAGAGAATTTACCTTGGGTACAACCGTTTAAAAAAACGAACGAAAAAATTAATAAAGCAAGAAATCTAAAGTATTTAGTATTCACTTGTCTCCTTTATCTCATTCTTAAAATTCATTATTAAATAAGAGTCTGTTTCCTCTACCAAGAAAACAACTTCTTTTTGGTTCATATCTATAAGTTTAACCCCTTCGTTTACTTCTTCATTAATTTCAACAGTAACATTTTCTCCATCTTGATTAATTAATGATATGAAACTATTGCTATCGGATTGAACTAGTCCAGTTAATTTATAAGTGAATATATCTAATCTTTTTTGTTCAGAGGATGTTGTTCCATCTGACAATACTTTGACGCCACCACTTAAAGAGGCGTCTCCAACAAACGGATCATTTAACGGTAAAGGTTCTTCTTTACTTTTATTTTCATCTGCTTTTAATTCAACGCATAAAAACATAACTAATAAAAATGTTATGCAGTTAAATAAACTTTTAGTAAAACTCATCTGCCAACCCCACTATTGTTAATACCCCAGATACATTTATCGCTCCAGTTGAATCAGTACTTTTTACCACTTTTACTGATTCTTTGTCAAAATTTAACATTTTATTAGATAAAGAGAGGGCTCGTTTAAACTTAATATAGCCAATAAAATTGCCTCTTATTTCAAAACTTACGGGTATTTTATAATAAGCAATTTTTTTAATCTCTTCCTTTTTAGAGGCTTTCTTCTTCTTTTTGCTCGCCTTTTTCTTTTTCTTCGGATTTAATACTTCTGACTTTGTTACTACTTTAGGTTTACCTTTTTCAATTTTTGAAATTACAAGACCATTTATTGCAGCAAATTCACTAAGATTTTGATATAAGCCCTCTACTTCAGCTCTAGAATGAAATAATGTCGAGTAATTGTCATATTGAGGTTTTAATTTTTTAATTTTCTTTTTAATATTAGCAATATCGTTATTAAATTTAGTAATTTCTGCTTGTTTAGTTTTCATGTCATCAATCTTTGTTTTTTTGTCTTTTACGATTGGATTTAATATTGCGTAATAAATTATTAAAAAAACAATTATTGAACCCAGACTTATACCAATCTTAATAAGAGTTTTCTTGTCTGCAAAAGCTAGGACTTTTGCTTTTAAATCTTCCATATTCAAATTTTTTAATTCATTTAAATCCATAACTATCCCTTAATCTTAACAAAAATTTTAAATCCTTTCATTGCTTGACCTCCAGCTTTTGCTGCAGGTAAATTCATTTTAGATAATGATGCTTGTTTTATTAAATCTTTTTTTTGTAAATTTCTAATTAGTTGTAAAATATCATTATCACCTGCGGCTATTCCTGTAATTATTACTTGTCTGACTCCATCATATTCAACTTGATTAAATTTAATTCTGTTAGGGACACTTGAGGCGATTTGTGCAAGAATTCTATAACTTAAATCTTTATTAGACTTTAAACTGTTACTTAACTTAAGCGTGGTAGTAATTTTTGATAACTCTTTAGCAGTTGTTTTAAAATTTTTTTCTGCAGTTTGGTGTTGGGATAAAACGTTATTATAATTTTTTAACTCATTATTATAACTATAAATATTCCAAAAGGCTAAACCAAATAAAATTAAGTATATTCCAGCTACCGCGCCAACAAATCCTTTATAAGCAAAATTTGAAAATGCTTTCATTTTTTTTTGCTTAATCATTCCTTCCCTATTAGGAAGTAAGTTTATATTTTTAACAGCGGTTACAAATTTATAATAACCAAAAACATCAAGTTTTCTAAATGCAAGACCAACGACAGCAGAAAAATATGATCTATTCTCATAATTCACTTTATCCTCAAGCTGTTTTGGAATTTTTAAGCCATCAAGTGGATCGAACAGGTTAAAACCGGTGTTTACTAAACTTTTTCTAAAGTTTCCTAAATATTCTTCGACATTTGCTAGATTCGATACAACTTTAATATTTCTCACTCTTTTTTCGTATTTTGTTTCAAAATCTTGTATCGCTTGCTTCACTTGAGTCATAAACCTTCTTACAAGTGCTTCTTTTTCCTCTTGGTTTTGAGAGTCTTTTAAAATCTGCCTATCTTGTCCTCTTAAGAAAATGTCAGTAATTATTGGGTTATTATTATATAAAATCATTACATAATTCTCATCGAGACCAAATTCTAAAAGAGCAGTAAAGTTAACGTCATCAGTTTTATTTGATATTTGATTAATTTGGTCTACTGCAGATTTTAAAGCAAAACATTTAACATCAATGATAACTGGATTTAATCCACTATTTTTAATAATTGATGTGTAATTATTAATGTCTGATAACTTTGAAGCGACAAATAAAATATCCATAGTATTTTCTTTTGGACTTCTATTTATAACTTGATGGAATATAGAATAATCATCTAAATTATCTGTAAGTTGAACAAGATTTTCCCAAAGAGAACTTGTGTCAATTGCTTTTCTTAATTCCTCGTCATTCATTAGAGGAGCTGTTACTACCCGAATGATTGCATTTGTTACAGGAATAGCAATAGCTGCATTTGGTGTTGTAATTTTTGATTTTTGTAAAGCTGTATTTAATTCTTCACTTACTTTTGTTGCATGATCAACAATTGTTGCATCTTCAGGTAATTCAATTGGATGAACATAAAATCTATCAAGAACCCATTGGTTTCCTTTATTAGATGAAATTTGAGAAAGTCTAATTTCTTTATTGGTAATTTCTACCCCTACAATTTCTTCTCCCTGTACTGTTTGTTTTCCAAGTTTAGACTTAATAAAATTATTAAATTTTTCTTTAACATTTCCAGTGTTGGGTTTGAAACTTGATGAACCAGAACTTTTTTTGCCAAATGATGGAGTTTTAAATTTTATATTTTTTAATTTTTCTAAAAAAGTTTTTGGCTGTGCTTCATCTTGATTATCTGTATTAGAATTTTCGGTATTGATAGATACTTGTGGTTCGTTTTGAATTGTATTTTCTTTGCTTGTTTGTACATTTACTTGTTCTAAATCTTCAGAAGATTTTTCTTTTTCATTTGAAGCTTGCTCTTCTAGTTTTTTTAATTCTTTTTGTTTCTGATTGTGAACATCATCAAACCATTTTTCTAAAATTGGTATTGCATCATCAAGATTTGGTGTTCTTGATGAAGATATTTTTTGTTTTCCATCTATATAAAGCCTTCCAACCCAATTTTTTGATTTAAGTTCACCTTTGTATTTATCTTGTCGAACATAAATGTGGAGTCTTCCATCTTTTTTATGAATTACCTGGTGCTCTTTTTTTTCTTCTTGTTGATTTTCATCATTGTTTTCTGAAAGAGTAATGCCCTCATTCTCATTTTCAGATTTTTTCTCAAAATTTTGATCTTGATTTAACTCATTTTCATTATTTTGTGTTTCGTTTGTAATATTTTCGGAAATTTTATCATCTGTACTAGTTTCTTTTAGGACATTTTCGTTTTCAGGTTGTTTTTGTTCTAAAGTTTGATTATTTTCGACTTGGTTATCTATTTTTTCATCTACAGGAGTGCTTTCCTCAACTTTTGGTTGTTCATCCTGAGGTTGTTTATCTTTGTCTATAATGACACCAAATTTTTCTTTTTCTTTATCGTCCATAAAACATAATAAAAAAATTTTTACTCTAACACAATTTAACGAATCTCTAACACAAAAGGGATTAATGTCAAACAAAAATTGTTAATATTTAAATAATAAATTCTGAAATTTACCAAAATTGTTGATTTTATTGACTTTTTAGCTAAATAATTTTTTCCTCTGCTTTTAAGTTTTTTTTAAGATTTTTGGCATTCTCTAACACAAGAAAAAAAGGTAGTTTTGTGTTAGAGTTTGACCAAAATTTAAGAAAAAAAAATATTCAATAAAATCAACACTTATTTACATTTTAAGAAAAATTTAATTTTTGTGTTAGAGTCTTGAAAATTTGGTATTTTTTTTACGAAATTTAAAAATAAATTATAAGTTGTGAAATAATTTTGTCCTAATATGTTGCAAAAGTGCGACAATCACGAATTTTAGATAAATTTTTTTATTAAGATTATAAAATTTCAACTCTTTGGGGAACTTTTATTATTTTAATTGTATAAAAAAAATAATTTAGAGTTATTTTCCGTCCACAACCACAATTGTAAGGTCGTCCTTTTGAATTTTTCCTGACTTAACAATATCTTCCACAATTTTTTTTAATCTATCATTACTCGGTTCATCCTTAAACTTTTTTATATAATTTTGAAAACCTTCAGCACCTAACATTTCTCCATTTGGATCTTTTATTTCTGTAATTCCGTCTGTAAAAACATACATAGAACTTTCTGAAAAATTTATTGCCGACTCTTTGTATTTAATTTTAGACATTATGCCTAAAGGCGGACCTGCTTCTGTATAATTTGAAAAATTTCCATCCTTTTTAAAAACTAAAGGAGGTTCATGTCCTGCATTAGATAGAAGTAATTCTTTTTTATTACTATCATAAATACCAATCAACATTGTAACAAACATTCCTCGTGATGTTGTTTCACAAATTTCTTTGTTAAGTAAATCTAATAACGCTGCTGGTGAAAATATAGTTTTACTTAGACATCTGTAAAGACTTGAAGCCTTAGACATCAACAAAGAAGATTTAATTCCTTTACCAGACACATCAGCTACACCAAAACCGTACTTACCATTTCCTAAATCAGAAAAATTATAAAAATCTCCTGAAACAATTTTAGCAGGAATGTTTATACCTGCGATTGGAAATTTATCATCTTTATTTTGTGATAATAAAGTTTTTTGAATTTCACCGACAATCTCTATTTCTTTTTGCATTCTATTCTTATCTATTAATTCTTTTGCCATTTTTGCATTTCTAATTGCTAGAGCTGCTGGTCCTGATAAAGTTTCAAGAAGTTTTCTATCTCCTTCCTGAAATAATTTATCTGAACTTTTTTTATTTAAACAATGAATTACTCCAATACACTCATTAGCAACTATTAAAGGAGAACAAAGAACAGAATAAGTTGTAAAATTAGTTTTATTATCCAAATCAAAATAAAATTCTGCAATTTCTCTTACATCTTTTCTAACATCTCCCACTCTTACACATTTTTTTTGAAGTATTGCTTTTCCCATTACTCCTTGTGTTAATGGTATTTCATATTCATCGAGATAAGATTGATATTTTGATGCAATACATTGAAAAACTTGTTTTTTATCATCTATTAAAAATATATTTGCTGCTTGGGCTTTTATTCTATTTATGATTAGTTCTAGAGCTGTTTGTAATGTTTCTTTTAAATCCAGTGATCTTGCGAACTCTTGATTCATTTTAGTAATAATTGCTAGATCTTCATTGAGTGAAAGATTTTCTTTATTGGGCTCAATTTTTTTGGGTTTAAAAAACATTTTTGTATTTGGAATTCCTCTTTTTTTTTGGTAATTTAAATTGTCATGGAAATCATAATTAATTCTCCCGGACTTTATATTCATGTTCAGGATGCTGTTATTTTTATTCAATATTGTATTAACGGTATTATTAATATTGCCTCCCAATTTAAAATTTAATTAGTGTTTTTTTTTCTTTTTTTTTTACTCGGTTGTATATGGGGTAGTTTTTCAAATGTTTGTATCCATCGTATTCCAATTGAAAAAAGTGTCATATATAGCCGTTCTTTCTGCCCTAATTGTAAAAAAACAATTAAATGGTTCGATAATATTCCTTTAATCTCCTTTTTAATACTTAAAGCCAAATGTAGAGATTGTCACAATAAAATTAGCTTTGAATATTTTATTGTAGAACTAATCTCAGCACTTTCATTTACAATTATATATTATTTTTACGGGATAAGCATCACTTCATTATTGTTGGTAATACTTAGTATTTTTTTCATTATAATATTTTTTATAGACCTCCATCATTTTATTATTCCTGATCAGCTTACATACCCTCTGATGGTTATCGGTTTTGCAAAATCTTTTTATCAAATCGATAATTTTTTTTTATTTCCTAATTACATTAACTCTTTGATTGGTGGAATTTCTGGATATTTTATCATCTGGTTAATTATTTTTTTATATAAGAAAATAAGAAATAAAGAAGGAATGGGACTAGGTGATGCTAAATTATTAGCAGCGATTGGTTTTTGGTTTGGATGGATTTCGTTACCATTTATTTTATTTTTTTCATCCTTTATTGCTTTAATGGCAACTTTACCTTCATTAATAAAAAAAAGAAAAAATTTATCTTCTCAAATTCCTTTTGGTCCATTTATTGTCCTCGGTGTAATCATGTATATAATCACACGATATCTGATTTAAGTTGATAAAAAGAGTTGGATTTCAAATATTGTTCCAACTAAAAATTTTCTCTCCAAGATTTTCTATAAGATCTAAATTGTTTATCACTAGCTAATATTTCAACTAGTGTCTCACTTTGTTCAGAAGGTCCAGCAAGGTTAGCAAATAATCTAGATCCAAATACTACTAGTTTAGATAAAATAC
Organism: uncultured Pelagibacteraceae bacterium; assembly: GCA_902565385.1. Classification (GTDB taxonomy): domain Bacteria; phylum Pseudomonadota; class Alphaproteobacteria; order Pelagibacterales; family Pelagibacteraceae; genus Pelagibacter. The sequence goes on from CACFEW010000002.1 coordinate 21,455, forward strand.
CCGCGCCCACTTCATAACAATTTCCTGCTTGAACTGAACTATCTATATGTAATGAATCTAAATAACCACATTCATCATCATAAGCACAAACATAAGCCGTTCCTAAACTACAATTATTAAATTTATCAGGTTCATAAATTGGATAATAAACTTTTCCACGATAAACTGTAGGCGCTGCTGAAGCTTTTCTAAATAAATTTTCAGTTTCACCAGTAGGTAATCCGTCAGCGTTACCTAAGTGATATCGCCATCCAATTTTTGAAGAAGTAAGACTGCATGTAGGAGCATTTGTACCAGTTGTATCAATACATAAATCCATGTCCTCAATAGTTGGTACGCCTGCCTCTGCTTCCAATGCTTCCATTGATTTACTTACAAAATCTGCTTCTCCACTTATTGGTAAAGGGTAAGTTGGGTGAGGTACAAAATATGGAAAATCAAAGTCACGAATACCATAAACTATATTATCCATCAAACTCATTCCATCATCAATTTCTGAAATCCTATTGAAATCACCAGTACCACCAAATAACCAAAAGTTTCCGGTGCTAGATCCTATTGCTCCATCCATTTCAAAGAAGCTTAATCTTTTATTTGTATCATTTGCTTTTAAATTCATAATAACTTGTTGGTCAAATAATTTTTTGTCTGATGTTAAGTTTATTTTAGTAATTTTGCCTTCCATATCATTGATATAGACCAAACCACCTCTCCATGGTGCATTTCCAACTGCATCAGCAGTTATTACAACAGGCGCAGCAGTTATTGCGTTTTTAACTGGGCTTGCATTTGTAGGATAAGTACCCGAGAGACCTAGCTTCTTTCCATCTGGATCACTATCTACAATTTTTAATGGACCACCTAAAATTTCAGTTCCATATAATTTACCAGCCTCGTGCTCTAATGCTGTTCCAATGTCATCAGATTCAGCAGATACGTCTGCACCACCCTCAAGATCTACAAAAAACATAGCTGATCCAGAACATTTTGACGAGCTTGGATATCCAGCCCCCATAACAGCTACATATCTATCATTATCGAGGGTTCCTGTCGATTTACCTGTTGAAGGATCAAATTTCGGCACTCTTAGTATTCTTGGTGTAGACCAGGTCTCTCCAAGTTGGCTATAGTCAAATTTTGCTTCTGAGACACCTGAACCTTCGCAAGAAGACGCAAATCTTATCTTACTTGATAATTCAGGCCCTGTACCTGCATTAAGAATTTTATCTGAACTAAATGTAATTGTTAATCTTGGATTACCAGAATCCATATTAAACTTCCCAGTAACAACTCCAGTCGGTCCAAATTGTAGAGTACTATAATCACCAGATGAATTTTCTGAAACAACTAAAGCTCCATCTTTAAGAACACCAGTTGTTGCATCATAAGAACCTGCGGGTAGAGTTACATTAGAGAATGTAAATGTTTTTCCTTTATAACATGATTTATCTCCAGCTGTTCTGAAATTTGGATCAAAATCATCGTCCGACTCACATGCATTAATATTATCTCTGTTCGTAAAATCTGTATCACTATCATTATCATCTGCTGTAGCTTTACTGTGGTTATTAATTGCCTGTTCTGCTTCTAAGGAGTCCTGTAAACTAAATGCTCCATCTTGATATTCAAATCTATTTAATACACCATTGTGATCTACTCTTATCACTCGATTATTATAAGTATCATTATAAATTGTGAACATATGTAAAGGACCAGAGCCTCCTCCAGTGACATTTCCAGTACTTTCATCAATTTTAATCGAACCATCAGCGTTAGTTTCTCCTTTAACAATAGTTGGATTAGTTACATCAAGAACTGAAAAGCCAGGTCCACCTCTTCCAAAAGGAATCATTAATAACGTTCTCCATGACTTAGTGGTTTCATATGCTGTTCCCGTTTCATTTAATCCTTTTATAAATACGTCATGAACAACCGGCGAACCATCAACACCAAATATTGCATTAGACCCACCAGCTTTAATTGTTTTTTTAAATGCTCCATCCATACTTGTATTTACCAATAAAGGTAGATGAGGAACTACCATAGGAGGAACAAATGCCCACTCCTCTCTACCATTAGAAGCTCTGAATGCATGAAGCATACCTCCATTAGATCCAGCATAAATTAATCTTGGTCTATTATTTTTATCTCTTTTAAATTGCGCATACCCTTTACTAGATCTCCAGTATGCTTCTTGATTATTAGACGTAAATAAAGTGTTTGCTCCTGGAGGTCCAACTTCTACTAGTTGTGAATGGTAGATATCTGCAAGTATAGAGCCTCTGTCTTCAGTAATATTACAACCACCATTGTAATCAAAATAATCTTTTCCTCTTAAAAAATTAATGATACCTTTTTGATCATCGATAGTGCCATCCTGCACCCCACTTTCATTTTTACATGTAGATGATGTATTATGGTAATCTAAAACTATGTTACCTGTTTCCTCAAATAATGAATTGATTTCTTGATACAATGTTTCATTCCAATTGTTCCAATTTGAAACATAATTTGCCTCAGGCGACTGATCTACATCTAAAGCTGTCCAAATGTTTCTCGAATTTGATCCAAGATTAACTAATTCATCTCCCGCATTCCAATTTTTTCCATTTCTGTCAGAATAAGTAGGACTATCCGCAACGCCCCCTGGATCATCTGGGTCATCAGCTGGTCTTATTGCTTTTCTAATAAGGTTACCTCGCCATTCCCCATTCGGTTCATAATTGAATTGCGCTTGGTAAATTGCTCCTCCCTCCTGGATTGAAGCAGTAATTGATGGTGCTGAGAATGAAAGCCTATCTGCTATTATTTGTCTAATTCTTGTGTCAAGTTCTGCTTTTAATTCAGCTGGGTCGTTTGCTTTTATTGTTGGTACGCACTCTGCTGATCCATCAACATCGCACGAGCCAGCTTTTGCAAATCTATCAAATACTGGTTTTGCTTTAACGTTGTCGTACGCTCCGCCATACGCCACAAACAATGTTCTCACAGAATGTTCAGTTCTTAACTCTTTAATGTTTGGTATTGAACGATCCTCGTTGAACATATGTCCATCACTTATAACTATTACATAATGTTGCTGACACGGTCGCCGATCATTAATTACTGGGGTTTTTCCATCTAAATTTGTATAGTAACCATAAGCAAGATCTGCAAAAGCATCAGTGTCTGTGGCATAAGCCATTTCTAAATCAGCAAGGACTTCTGGTATTTCTCTATATCCATTCTTATGTACTGCAACATTAAGACAGGAGTGTTTAGTGCACATACCTGATGTTCCCTCAGGATGCTCACCTTTCCAGGGAACGCCGGTCTCTTGTGGACCAGCAGTTGGTCCAGTGTCTTCTCTGTAGTAATAACAACTCCCCGATTTTATTTTGGTAACTGGATGTTGATTTTTGTGGCAATATCTTTGAGAAGGTCTATCATTCCCGGACATATCACCTTCTCCACCGTTCCAATGTCCAAAACCAAAATTTGCACCTGCCTGAAGTGAACTATCAGAAATAATTTCGAGAATTGCTTCTTTAGCTCCTTGAAATCGTGTTGTTTTGCCTCCACCATATTGCGCTTGCCAACTTGTATCTTTATTTTCAGCAGTGAATTTATCTTCATCAAATAATTGAATAGTTCCATTTCTATTTCCAACTAGTATGGTGGACGAACTTACCCATAAATTTGCAGCGATTTTGCTACTACTTGTTCTTCCTGGTTCATCAAAGCTTACATCGCTAGCGGCGACAGTGCCAGCTGTACCCTCAGTTTTAATTCCCTTTTTACCAGCTGTCACTAAAACTTCATATTCAGCATTTGGAATATCTAGTCTTACTTTTTGCAAGGTATGAGTAAATTTATCAGTTATATAAATTATATCGTTATCATCAGAGGAAGCTCTTATCGAATATATAGTGTTTAACCCCCTGTCTTCAGTTGTAGTTTTATTATTTTCTTTATTTCTCATAACTTCGTTTTCAGGACTTATTGTGGCAAGTTCTCCTCCCCCCTGTGCAATAGGCACTGGGCACCATAAGTTATTGCCCTGATTTTCACCCTTAAAAGTCCATAAATTACCTTTTCTTGAAAAATGAAAGTAATCTCCATTTTTGCTGACAGTCATGTCCAGTGACATATCTTTTTTTGTTGTGTTAAAAAGGTTTCCTGAATTATCTGGACCATCTTCATTATTTCGTGGTTCTCCAAAGCCCCTATGAAGATCACAATGAATTTGTGCTCCATTATAGTCTGAACCATTAGCACCTAAATTTTTTACCAACATATAACCGAGTTGTTGTTTTTTTGATGCAGGTCTATTCTTATAAGCTCTTCCAAATGCAAACAATATATCCTCATCTCCAATCCTTCTAATCTCTAGTGTTTTAAACATATCAATATCTGTTTGAAGCACAGCCTTACATGTTCCATCACTATTGATGCCAACTATATGTCCTGTAGCTTGTGATCCAAACCAAACTATATCAGCCGAGGAAACAGCCCCCGAAGCAGTATTGTTTGACTCTGAATTTATTTTTTTTTTTTGATTATTATTTCCACTATGAGGGAAATTATCGCAAGTATTGTCTTTTCGTTTGCCATTAAAATTAATGTTACCATTGGCAAATGAGGTATCTTTTTTACTTTCAGCAGTTAAAATTTTGACAGCACCATCTCCTTTCTCACCAACAATTAAGTTTCCATCAGATAATTCGACTGCCCAATCTACACCCGAAAGTCCTAAATATGTTCCACCTGTTACTGGATTTTTCATACTTAATGAACTATCTAATAAGAATAATATGTTAGCTGGAACATCCCCCTCACCAGATCCTGGTGGAATAGGTTTTGAATAACTTTGAGGAAATGTAATTAAGATAGCTAAGAAAATAAAAATATTTATTTTTATAAAATAAAAAATATCTTTAATATTTAATTTTTTAATTTTCATATTCATCAACCAGTAATACGTAAGAGTATTGTTCACTTGTTACAGCAATACCCTCTTGTGTGGGTCTATTTTCTCTTTCCCAATAATAATAAAATATTTGTTTAGGTCCAATATTCCATATTTTGTATCCTGGCCATTCTTCACTATTGATATTAAAATCACCAAAATTTGCTTTAACAAAATTTCTTAGAAGACCTTGTTTAGACGCTCTGTTATTCCTATTATTTTGAACTACTATTTCAACTGCACCAATAATACCATCCATCGTAAGATATGCTTTAACTAATGTTGAATCAAAATCAATATCTTCACAAAAGGCAGTGGTTTGTGATTCAAAAATTGTTACAGAGTCATTTGGATCAATGTCCTCTTCCTCAAATGAGCTTAGGAACTCTAATGTCGATGCGTTTTCTCCAATTTCAACACCCAATAAATCACAAGCTTGGATAGATTTAAACGTTACTAAATTAAATAAGATTATGAGAATTAAAATTTTTAATTTTTTCATTTTTGTTAATAAAATAAGTTTTTTTTAAAAATAATTCTACTGTTCATAAATGTCTATTAACCTGGTAATACAATAACACTTTCTAAAGGAATAACGACATCATCAGCTTGAAATATCCCACAAGCATATATTCTATATGCAGTTCCCTCTTTTACTATATCGACAGAAGTACTGGCTATACTAGAGCCAGACTCCGTAAAAGGAGCTTTTCCTATATCGACCATAAAATATTCATAGGTATAATTTTTTAAAACTTTTTTCTCTCTTTCGATTTCTTTTGCACTTGCCTCACTAGCAGAGAGATTGCTCAATATTGGTTCAATTAAATTATAAAAACTTACACCTTTAATATGCTTAACCACTAACATAGTCTCTGAAGGGTTACTTGCATCTGTACCGAACTTTGTAATATTTCTAAAACTTTTATAGCATGGCGTGGATGTATCAGGCACAGCCGAATTAGTTGGAGGAATACCTTTAGTAGTTGATCTTTCATATGAAACCACTCCCTCTTTCTCAACTTTTACCCAATCTCCCATAAAATAATTAACCAAGTCTTTTTCAGCCTCAAGCAGTCCAGTCTCAGCAACATAAAATGCTTGTTGATACTCATCGCTACTATTATTTGATTTATGATCAGTTGATGAAATAACAACTAGAGAGCCTCCCATCAATGACATAACCATCAATAAAACTAAAGACAATACTAAAGCAAAACCATTTTTTTTTTTTCTTTTTATCATTCAATCCCTATATTTCTGACAGTTACACTAGAAACTGTAGAGTCTCTTAAAAATTTGTCTTTATATTGAGCTGCAGCTTTATCTGATCCAAGACCCAAAACTAATCTCGGTTTATCATCTGTACCAACTGTTCGATAAAAATTTTTTTTTGATCTAAAGCTTAGTCTTAAGTCAATTCGAGCAATCCTATAAAGATCAACACTACTAATATTATCTGGACGAGGATATGTTTGCGTTTCAGTATTGAAAAGATGCTTGCCATTTTCATCAAATAACAGAAATTCCATATCAACTAAATGTGATCTGACTAATTGGTCTTTGTAACACTCTGCGCAAGTACTGATCCATGCGCCTCTCTCATATTCATCATTTTTTACCCAACTTTCTTTTGCTTTATATATTCCGTAATATTTATCATTTTCATTTTTTGACATTGGCAATGCATAATATGTTAGTCTATATTTTTTATATTTCTGATCATCTGCTTTAACAAAATCTCCATATACAATTCGGATTTGATCACAACACTGATCAGGATGATTTTGGTGTCTTGTGGGGGGTTCAGATGTTCCGTCAGCGTTATCTGCTGTAGAATAACCTAATGTATCTTTAAAAACTATTATGGGATCATGACTATCATCGACTGTTCTGTCACTTTCAGAACCTGATATATGTTCTAGATCATGAAACTGCTCTATACCTTCATCATTTGCACCGTAATAATATTTAAAACCTGCTAATCTTATGTCTTTAATAATCATACCAACTATATCTCTAGATGATCTACTTACTTTAGCTTTATCAGTTACCTGATTGTAACTATTGTTTACAACTGAGTAACTTGCAAACATAGCACCCATCATCAATGCTGTTATTGCTACACCGATTAAAATTTCTATTAATGTTAAACCTTTTATATTTTTTTTATTCATCATCTTTTAAAGATATAATCTGCTTGAAAATATAAAAATTTCCTCTTTTTTCCTCCACTAGTATTTATTTGAACTCTACCAATGTATAATTCATCATTAACTGTAGCATTCGGAGGCGCCAAACAACCTGTGCCGGAATCACATATCTTATATACTTTGACAGATTTAATATCTTTATTATTTTGGCATTTTAAATATCTATCTTCTCCGATGATTTGATTCCATCGTGATACTTTATTCTCTGGTGAACCTAAATTCACATTTGAATTTAAATAAACACTTTCAATATCAGCTTTTTTTAAAAATTTGCCTTTGTTTGCACTACAAACTGCATTTGCTTGTCCTGCAGTCCATCCTGTGCTCTCTAACCACTGAGGAAATTTTACTTTACTTGCTCTTGAGCCATCAGGGTTCACTGGCTCACCATATTCATTTATTGCAATTGTATTTCTATCTGGATTTGTATTCATCAGTGAGTCTCTAGAACCTAAAATATCTTCAGCAATCATAGTTGTGATATAATTAATTTTAGTTCTTTCAGCAGAAACATTAATAGAATTAACAGAAAAATTAACCAATTGAAAAACAGCTATAAATCCTATGCCAACGATTGCAGTAGAAATTAATGCCTCTAATAAAGTAAGGCCTTTTTCTTTGTAGTTTTTAATTATTCTATTTGTTTTATTTATATTTTTCATCTTACATACTAATTCTAAAATTAATTTAATTTCTGCATTTCAACATTACCAAATCTACCCCATTTAACTGAATAAAAATTTTTCTGACCTGCCTCAACACTACATGGTGTATCAGTACCATCATTTTGGCACACAAATAATTCTTCAACAATTGTTACATCATCATTTGATGGGCAAGGACTGCCACTTTCAGCCTCACACCCCATAAGTTCGCTTTCCTCATCTTTTGATGGATTTAAAAACATCCCACCAACAGCATAGTATGACCCATCGTTTGAGAAACAGACTGTGCCCTCTGACAAAGTAGTAACACCTGGAACTCCTAATGAAATTTTATCGTCAATTTCAATACTAGTTACTGTTAATTTCTTACTTTCTTCATCTGAAGAATTAATTGGATATCCCTGATCATTCCACATTAATTGTCCATCGAATGTTAAGTTGGATTGACACCTTGTTTCAAAAACATGAAATGGTCTTTTTACATCACCTGTATATTTATTTCTTAAAAGTGTTGTAAAATTTTCAGTTTCCATGCCATATGAAGATAAAAACCATTTTTGTGAATCTTCACCTATACCTTTATGAACTCTAAAAAGTACAAAAGAGTAATGCCCTCTTTGAACTTGTGAAAAAATACTTTGGATCACTGATCCTGATTCTACAGCTACAGCTTTTACCATTCTATCACTTCTCCATTTTTGAAAAGGTAAAAATGCTAGTGAACTCACTAATCCTATTATCAATACAACAACAAGTAATTCTAATAATGAAAAGCCTTTAATTTTCTTTTGCTGAATTTGCATCTATTTTTCCTGCTTGTGCTAGATTTTCTAATGACTTGGACATCGTTATCATTCCATCTTTGACTGCAGTCTGCATGATGCTTGGTATTTGGTGTATCTTTGCCTCTCGAATTAAGTTTTGAATTGGAGCATTACATTTCATGACTTCAAAAGCACCTACTCGACCTAGTCCGTCCTTTGTTTTAAGTAATCTTTGGGTCACTACCATTTTAAGTGATGTTGATAATTGTGCTCTTATCTGAGCTTGTTGCTCTGGAGGAAATACGTCAATAATTCTGTTAATTGTATTGGGTGCTCCACTAGTATGAAGTGTTCCAAATACTAAATGTCCAGTTTCTGCAGCAGTTAAAGCTAAGCTTACGGTTTCTAAATCTCTCATCTCACCTACTAATATAACATCAGGGTCTTCTCTAAGAGCAGCTTTTAATGCACTTGCAAATGTTTGGGTTTGTTTTCCAACTTCTCTATGCGAGACTATACTTTTTTGGTCAGCATGAATAAATTCTACTGGATCCTCTACAGTAATAATATTAGCAGTTCTTGTTTTATTGATTTCATTTACAATTGCAGCCAGGGTAGTTGATTTTCCCGATCCAGTTGGTCCAGTAACTAATACTAATCCTTTATGCATATCAATTATGTCATAAAGAACATCTGGCAAATCGAATTGGCCCATCTCTGGTATTTTACTTTCTACACGTCTTAATACCGCTGCTGGACCATTCAAAGTTTTATAAAAATTAGCCCTAAATCTTAATCCACTTATAGTAACAGCAGAGTCTAATTCGTGAGTGTCTTGAAATTTTTTGGTTTCATGCTCATTGCAATTCGTAGTCATCATGTCGATGAGATCCTGCGGTTTAACCACAACATCTTTGACCATTACGATTTCTCCAGTTTGTCTATATGCTAATGGTGATCCTGATCTGATATGAAAATCTGAAATTTTTTTATTATTTTTTGCTAATTCTTCTAATTTATCAAACATACTATTATTTTTATCTAGAAATTTATTTAAAGACAAGATTATACTTTTTTATAGTTTCCCAAAGAACTTTATTGCTCAATATGGTTAAAAAAACTGAGAATTTTCAACAAATTTTAGGTGATAAGCATGATGAAAATTTAGAAAAATTTATGTAAAAAACTCGGATGGCTTATTTAAAAAAAATACTCATTATTTTTTTTCTGTTGTTTTACGCTTCTAGTACATTTGCAGCAATGGTAACTTTTAATCAAAGAACAACTGTCAACACTAAAAGCGTTGGTGGTTCGGGAACTGGTTCAGATGATGATGACTATGGACTAGCTGCGGGTATAGAGTTTAATAAAGATGGAACAAAAATGTTTGTAAGTTATGCTCAGGTAGATGCTATGGAAACAGTTCCAAGACATATAGTTACATTTAATTTATCCACACCATACGACATATCCACAAAAACTTTTGCAGGTGACAGTGAGAGATGTGTATTTAACTTAGATACAGGAGATCAAGGCCAACAATTATATGACTTAGAAATAACTAGCGATGGAATGAAAATTTTAGTAGTTTCTAGACGTAATGTTGCAAATAGAGATTTCGACAAAGCGTATGTGCTGAATTTAACTTCACCTTACGATATATCTTCTTGTACTCGTGCATCAGCAACTAATGATCTTGATCATAATGATTTTCAAAACGGTAGTTTAGCTGGAGATAGAACTGATAATAACACCGGTAGATCAAATAATTTGGTTGAAGGTATCGAAATAAATAATGATGGTACTAAATTATTTTTAATGTATAGAGATAATAATGGATCTGATGGTGTTGGGGGTAGATTATTAGAATATAATCTCTCAACTCCATATGATTTATCAGAGTCGTCTTTATCTCTTGTTACTACAGCTGGAATTCAATTAAGTGAAAATGTCTCAACTGGTGCACATGGACCAACTTCTTTAAGATTTAGACCTGATGGAAAAAGATTATTTATTGTTAATCATGCTCATGGTGGAACTTCAAGAGTACTCCAAATTTCTTTGACAAATGCCTTTGATACATCATCATTTGTAATAGATGGTAGTTTCGATATTGATAATTTATCAGCCTATGGAAACTCACAACCAAGAGGGATTGCATTTAGCTCAAATGGATTAAAAATGTATGTAACTAAGGATAGAAGCACAAATCCTAATGCTGGTCTTGATCAAGTTATTGAATATGATTTAGTTTGTCCTTTTAATATTATAGCTGGTAAATGTCCTTCAATTACTGAGAATAATGACAGACATAGTATTGCATTAGCTCAAATAGAAATTGCTAAAAGAACTATCGATCATTCAACTGATACTGCATTGAACCGATTAAAATGGATTAGAAGAAATAAAGATAAACAAAATTTAACTAATTTAAATATTAATTTTAAATTTACTGATCAAAGATTAGCCTCTTTAACCGAAGCTGTTAAAACTTCTGCAGCAAAAAAGAAAAAGAAAGATAAAAAAGAAGATGTATTTTATTGGAGCGAGGGCAGTGTAGCAATTGGCAGAATTGGTGATACCAGTACTTCTTCTACCAAAAAAATTGACACGGACGCAATTACAATTGGTGCAGATAAATTTACTGATGGAAATGGAATTAAAGGATGGGCATTTAGAATTGGTAGAAATAATGTTGATGTTGGAACTGCTGGAAGTAATTTAGATACCGATACTTATAACATTACCTTTTATTCAACTTCACCAATTGAAAATGATACTAAGTTCTTAGATAGTGTAATTGGTCTTGGTAAATTAAATTTTGATTTATTAACTGTGCTTGATGGAAAAAAATTAACAGCTGAAAGAGATGGTCGTCAGATATATGGAACGATTAGAATAAAGGATGAGATAAAAAAAGATAAACTTACTTTAATCCCTTCAGGTAGATTTGATATCGGTCATACTTACTTAAAGTCTTATAAAGAAAGTGGATTAGGTGGTATTGATGTTGAAGGACAAAATATTACTTCTAAAAAAATTCGAGCTGGTCTTGCAGCTGTTGAGGATCTATCCAATGATAAATACGATATAAAAAGACATGGTAAAATCGAATACATTGCAGATATCGATCGGTCTTCTGATTTTAAATATACCTACGTCGGTGATAGCAGTGTAAATTTTAATGACACTTTGGACACAGGAGCTTTACATAACATTAGTGGTGAAATTGGTATTGATATTGTTTTACCTGACAGATTTAGTATTTTTTTAATCTATGAACGTAATCAAGCATTAGGCTCAGGTCATACAGATAAATTGCATATTGCATTGGGTTATTTACCTAATAAGGAAACTAATTTTGCTTTTTCAATAGATGGATCTGATAATTTTAAATCTAATTATGTTCTAAGCAAAAATATTAATGATTATAATATTGATTTAAAATTGACTAACGATTTAATGCGTCCCAAAGAATACGATGAAGTACTCTTTAATTTAAGGCGTAAGTTTTGATTTAGAAAAAAATAATATATTACCCAAACAGCTTAATTAAAATATCGATTTGTAATATAATTTAGCTTGAGCACCATAGGTTTCTTGACTTGAATAAAGACCATCTAAATTAATAGAAAATAAACTATTCTCTAGAGGTTGGAACTCATAATCTAAACCTACAGTAAGGATTATTTCTCTTGATAAATCATCATCTGGTTTATAGTTAGCTGAAACATTATTAACTTTAAACTCTTGAGTTTTTTCTAAGACTACTTGTCTATAATCAGCAAGCCAATTTAAATATAATTTTGATTTATCGTCAGTTAAAATCAGATATTCATCGTTTAATGCTACTGATGCGTTTATAAAATCCTTTTTTTCCCATTTGTAATATTTGCTTTCTTCGTGATTAGGGGTGAGACTGTAACCTAAAGAATAACTAAAGTCAGGTATCACATCATTTAAAAACTTAGCTCCTAAAAGAGCATCATAATTAAAATAATCATCTTCTATATCTAAAAATCCGCTAGTAGTTGTATTTGTAAGAATTCTTCTCGTACTTTTATTCAATGTTACACCCAAAAGAAAGAAGGTTTCAACATTGGAATTAAATTTAGTTTGTTTTTCATCTGAAAGAAAACCACCTGAGATACTAACACGATCTATATTATGATCTTTAGAAAATTCTTGCCTTCCAGTTTCAATCAAAAATATTTGATTTGAGTTTTCTCCAGGTTGAATAATATTTGCTCCAGCTTTCAAATTATTATGTTCTAACCTTAATGATTTCTTTTCTCCTTGTCTTCGCTCAAAAGATGAGAATACCTCTGACCAACTATCATTTTGATTTAAATATTGTTCACTTCTTTTAAATTTGATAATTGACTTTCTTAAATTAATCGATTTTTGTCCAAGTATTTCATCTAAAATTTCATTTCCTCCTTGTCCTACAGAACCAGCAGAACCTTTAACAATGACGTTTCCATCAAGATCTTCTAAGTCAAAAGTACCCTCTGTTTCATAATAATATGATTGTCCTGCACCATGTTGAATTCTTAATTTATTTCCTGTCCCATCAGAGTCGATTAAACCGATTACTTTACCACCATCTTTTAGAGTAACAGTGTTATTATTACCAACAATATAAATAGATTTAGATGAGGGACTGTTTCTGTTTTCAATTGTCCCTGAGTTGGTTAATGTAGAACTAGTATCGATTGCTATTGTTGGAGTATCTTGAGTATTATAAATATTTCCTGTGCTGGAATTTGTGATAGTTGCATCTTCCGCAAGTTCACCGCCAGACTGATAGATATAAATTGCTCTTTGAGAAGAACTTCCCTCTGCTTTAATTGTACCATGATTTGTAATTGTCAGTCCTGTTGCAGCCTCTGTGGCTGTAGATTGTTGAACAATTGTATTACTAGTACCACTTATCGTAGCTCCCTTATTATTTGTAATCGTTGGATTTTGTGTATCTCGTAAATTAACAGCCTTAGAACCATTTCCTATAAGAGATCCAGAGTTCGTCAATGTAAAGCCAGATGTTTCTCTAACATAAATTACATTTGCTTTACCTTCAATGGTTGCGTTTTCTTCAATAACCACTGTAGCATTATCAATTTCTGGATTATAACCTTTAACAATTCTGTCTAATGCAGCGTTTTGGAGAGCAAATCCAGATTTGATAGTTAAAGTTGAGCTAGCTTGTAAGGTTTGTTGTGTAGTAGTATCCTCTGCTATATTAACATCAGCACTATTTGCATTTTTTATTAAAAAAACAAAAATTAGTAAAAAAAAAATATTTGATAAGTGCTTTAAATTTTTACACATAGAAGCGATTTATAGTAAATTTAGCCTTAATTTTCATCTTTTAAGTTTAATTGAAAAGGCTCTAATTTGTAAGTTTTATCTATTAAATTGTTAAATATTCAATTACTCCAAGTTATTCGATTATACTCACAAACATTTTGATCTTTTTCCTGTAAATTAAATTTCAAAAGGATTTTCAACTAAAATAGTATCATCCCGTTCTGGACTAGTGGATATACTTGATATTTTTGCTCCAATAAAGTCCTCAATTGCGAATATGTATTTTTTAGCATTGTTAGGAAGATCATTAATGTTTTTGATACCATTGGTTGAAGTTTTCCACCCTTCAAATGTTTTATAAATAGGTTTGATTTTTAGTTGATCCTCAACTGCAGCAGGAAGGTAGTCTATTTTTTTTCCATTTAGATCATACTCTACACACATTTTTATTTCATCGAATTCATCTAGAACATCTAGTTTTGTTAAGGCAATCCCATTAATTCCAGAAATTTTTATTGTCTGTCTTACCAAAACACCATCAAACCATCCACATCTTCTTTTTCGACTTGTCACCGTTCCAAATTCTTTGCCTCTTGTTCCTAATAACTCACCTATTTCATCGATTAATTCTGTGGGAAAAGGTCCCTCACCTACTCTTGTCGTATAAGCTTTGGTTATTCCTAATACATAATTAATTGAATTGGGACCACATCCGGTTCCTGTTGCTGCATTTGAAGCAACTGTGTTGGAAGAAGTTACAAAAGGATATGTTCCGTGGTCAACATCTAACAGAATTCCTTGTGCACCCTCAAATAAAATTTTTTTCTTTTGTTTCTTAAATTGATCAATCTTAAGCCATACTGGTGCTGAGAATTTTAGAATATTGGGTGCAATTTTTAAAAGATTATCTTTTAGCTGATTTTTCTCAAATATTTTTTTGCCTAAACCTTTTCTAATAGCGTTATGATGTAGTAAAACTGTTTCAAGTCGTTGGTTCAAATTTTTTTCTGATCTAAGATCCATCACTCGAATTGAACGTCTCCCAACTTTGTCCTCGTAAGCAGGTCCAATGCCTCTCCTTGTAGTTCCAATTTTACTTTTGCCCGCCGCGTCTTCTCTTATTTCATCCATTTCTCGGTGAAATGGTAAAATTAGATTAGCAGCCTCTGAAATCATGAAATTTTCTGAGTTTACATCCACACCTTTTTCTTGAATTTCTTTAATTTCATCCAATAATGCCCAAGGGTCGACTACAACACCATTTCCAATAATTGAAACTTTGTTTTTTCTGACTATTCCTGAAGGAAGCAATCGAAGTTTGTAAGTTACTCCATCTATAACTAAGGTATGTCCAGCATTGTGTCCACCTTGAAATCTTATCACAACATCAGCTTGTTCTGATAGCCAATCCACAATTTTTCCTTTCCCTTCATCTCCCCACTGCGAACCAACTACTGCAATATTTTTCATTATTTATATATTTTTTTTAGCTCAATAGAATTTAAATGATTTATCGGACCATGTCCTTTACCTATTTTAGGGTTTGTTAATATTGCAGAATTTACATATCTAATTCCTAACTCACAAGATCTCTTTAGAGTTTTTCCACATGAAAAAAAAGAGGTAATTGCAGTTGATAGTGTACACCCTGTACCATGAGTATTTTTGGTATTAAATCTTCTATTTGAAAATATTTTTATCTCTTTTTTGTTAACAAATATATCATGAACCTTTTTTGATTTTAAATGACCTCCTTTTACTAATACATTTGGAACACCCAGTTTTATGAATTTATTTGCAGCAAGAATCATATCATTTTGATTTTTTATTTTGATACCAGTTAAGATTTCAGCTTCAGGAATATTTGGCGTAACTAAAGATACTTTATTTAATAATTTTTTTTTCATTAATTGTACAGCTGAGTCAGTAATAAGCTTAGAACCACCTTTAGCTATCATCACTGGATCTAAAATAATATTTTTTACTTTAACTTCATTTATTGATCTTAATACCTTGTCTATTACTCTTGTAGAATGAAGCATTCCAATTTTTATCGCATTGGGCCTTATATCTTTAATTGTATGAATTATTTGATTATAGATTTCATTTGATGGAACAGGTATTACAGATTTAACACCTTTTGTATTTTGGACTGTGACTGCAGTTACTGCCGTCATTGAATATACACCTAGACTGGTAGCAGTTTTAATGTCGGCCTGAATGCCTGCACCCCCTGATGAGTCAGATCCTGCTATGATTAAAATTTTTGATTTTATTTTCAAATTATCTAATTTTTCTCAAAATAATATTAACACATTTATTAAGAAGTCTTTTATTTTCACTTTCTCCCATAATTCTTATTTTTGACTCTGTTCCCGATTTTCGTACAAGAATTCTACCATTACCTTTTATTAATTTTGAAGCTAGCTTAATAGATTTCTTAATTTCAGGTTTATTGATAATATTTTTATTTTTTACCTCAATATTTTTAAGTAATTGTGGGGTTTTCTTAAATTTTTCAAAAAATTCACTGGCTCTTTTTCCCTTTCTAAGAGCAAATAAAGCCTCCAAGGCTACAAGCAAACCATCTCCTGTGGTTGCAAATTTACCTAGAATAATATGTCCTGATTGTTCTCCACCTAAATTAAAATTATTTTTTTTCATTAACTCTTTTACATATCTGTCCCCAACATTAGCACGTATAAATTTTATTCCTTTTTTTTTGAAATACTTTTCAAGGCCGTAATTGGACATTAATGTTCCGACTACCCCACCTCTTAACATTTTTTTATTTTTCCACCTTGATGCTAATGCAGCAATAATTTGGTCACCATCTATAATGTTACTTTTTTCATCACACATAATTATTCTATCTGCATCACCATCTAATGAAATGCCTATATGAGCCTTATATTTTTTGACTGCAGATTTTATCTTTTCAGGAAATGTAGAGCCACAATTTTTGTTAATATTTAATCCGTTAGGATTAACTCCTATTGCAATCACCTTAGCTCCCAAAGATTTTAATAATTCAGGTCCAGCTTTGTACCCCGCTCCATTTGCACAATCAATTACAATTCTAAGTCCTCTTAAATTAAATTCTTTAGTAAAATTTTTTTTTAATATCTTGATGTAATCATCTGTTCCTGTCTCTAATCTTTTTACTCTACCTAGTTTCTCAGGTTTCGAGAGATTCTTAACAATCTTTTTGTCTATTAAACTCTCAATTTTTTTTTCTATTTTATCTGACAGTTTCATGCCATCGGGTCCAAATAGTTTTAATCCATTATCATTATGAGGATTATGTGAAGCTGTAATCATAATTCCCATATTAGCCTTCATAGCTTTTGTGAGCATTGCTAAACCATTTGTAGGTAAAGGTCCTAAAGTGTATACATGCATTCCTGCTGATGCCAATCCCGATACAAGAGCTGGTTCTAAAGTGTATCCAGATAATCTAGTATCTTTTGCTATTATTGCAGTTTGTTTTCTTTTTTTTTGAGATTTAAAATATGTTCCACTTGCTAAGCCAAATTTAAAAAACATATCTCCATTTATATTTTCACTATTGATAGCCCCCCTAATACCGTCAGTGCCAAAATATTTTTTTGTCATTAATTATTTATAATATTCTTAAAGATCTTTAATCCCTGTATTGTTTCATTAACATCATGAATTCTTAAAATTTGAACCCCTTGCATCATGAGATATATTGATGATGCTATTGTTCCCCCGTTTCTGAATTTACTATCATTTTTTCCAGATAACTCCTTAATAAATCTTTTTCTTGAATTGCCCACAAGTATAGGAAAACCAAGAGAATGGAAAATAGAAATATTGCGTATCAAATTCATATTATGTTTCAAATTTTTTCCAAAACCTATACCAGGATCTAGAATAATTTTATTGTGTTTAATACCCTTCGATCTTAGAAGTTTTATTTTTTTTTCAAAAAAATCGTATATGTCTAGTAACACATTTTTATATCTAGGGTTTTTTTGCATGTTTTCAGGAGTTCCTTGTGAATGCTGAATTACAAATGGTACTTTATATTTCTTTAATGTATCTAAAGTTTGAGTGTCAAATTCTAATCCTGAGACATCATTAATTAATTTAACTCCTAAATCTATTCCTTTAATCATAATTCTAGACTTTCTGGTATCTAAAGAAATCGGTATTTTTTTTTTTATTAACGATTTTAAAATTTTCTCAATTCTTTGCCATTCTAAATTTTCTTTAATTACTTTTGATCCTGGGCGTGTCGACTCACCACCAATATCAATCAAATTTGCACCGCAGTTGAATAAACTAATCGCATGATTAATTCCTTTTTTTTTTGAATTAAATTTCCCACCATCTGAGAAGCTATCAGGTGTCAAGTTTAAGACACCCATAATATTAGGTATTTTACGAAAATCTAAATTTGAAAAATTTTTTTTTTTTGATTTAATTTTTTTTAAATCGGAGTTAATTTTTCTTTTAATTAATTTAGGCAAATATTTTATTTGATTAACAAATATCTTTTTTTTTGAGTTTCTTGTTATTATCTCTATTTGATCAAATGAAATTTCTTTGATCCCGTTAAGTGGTATAGTTTCATTTTTATTAACTAATTTTTTTGAGTTATTTCCATAGTAGAGATTACACAATCTTGTGTAATATCTAGACATTAAGATTAATGAACAATTTTAGGTTTAAGTCCCATTGCACCTAAAGCAGAGCTTTTATCATCATCAACTTTTAGATCTTGTTTATCAGCAGGGTATATATTTTTAGTAATTATATTTTCGATTTCTTCACCTGTTAATGTTTCATATGTCATAAGAGCTTTTGCAATTTTATGTAAATCATCAATTTTTTCTGTTAATATTTCTTTAGCTTTATTATAGCCCTCATCAACTAATTTTCTGATTTCTTTATCTATCTTTTGAGCTACCTCCTCAGAAACTGATTGTGTTTGAGTTACAGATCTTCCCAAGAAAACTTCTTCTTGATTTTCACCATACTCAACTGGACCCATTTCTTCACTCATACCATATTTTGTAACCATGGCTCTTGCAAGTTGAGTTGCTTGATTTATATCTGAACCACTTCCTCCACCTGCGCCCGTTGAAATATTATCTTTTCCAAAAATTACTTCCTCTGCCACTCTTCCTCCAAAACAGACTGCTAATCTTGCTTTCAAGTATTTGATTGAATGACCATGTTTGTCTCTTTCAGGTAAATTCATTACCATTCCTAAAGCTCGACCTCTAGGTATAATTGTTGCTTTATGTATTGGATCGTAACTAGGCATATTAAAAGAAACTAAAGCATGTCCGCCTTCATGATATGCTGTTAATTTCTTCTCATCTTCAGTCATAACCATTGATCGTCTTTCAGCTCCCATCATTACTTTATCTTTTGCTTCTTCAAATTCGTTTAAAGTAACAATTCTTTTATTTTTTCTAGCTGCTAATAATGCAGACTCATTTACTAAATTAGCAAGATCAGCACCCGAAAATCCAGGAGTTCCTCTTGCTATAGTTCTTAAATTTACATCGGGAGCCATCTTGATTTTTTTAACATGAACTTTAAGGATTTTTTCTCTTCCGATTATATCTGGATTAGAAACTACAACTTGTCTATCAAATCTACCAGGTCTTAATAATGCAGGATCAAGAACATCTGGCCTGTTGGTTGCTGCAATTATAATGACACCTTCATTAGTGTCAAAACCATCCATCTCAACAAGAAGCTGATTAAGGGTTTGTTCTCTTTCATCGTTACCTCCGCCTAGACCTGCGCCTCGACTTCTTCCAACAGCGTCAATTTCATCAATAAAAATTATACAAGGCGAATTTTTTTTTCCTTGCTCGAACATGTCTCTCACTCTTGATGCTCCCACACCAACGAACATTTCTACGAAATCTGATCCAGATATAGTAAAGAAAGGAACACCTGCTTCACCAGCAATTGCCCTAGCTAATAAAGTTTTACCTGTACCTGGCGGACCGACAAGAAGCGCACCTCTAGGTATTTTTCCACCTAACCTACTAAATTTTTTTGGATCTTTTAAAAACTCAACAATTTCTTCAACTTCTTCTTTTGCTTCTTCTACTCCTGCAACATCATTAAAGGTTACTTTACCTTTCATTTCATTCATCATTTTTGCTTTAGATCTTCCAAAGCCCATCGCTCCACCTTTACCGCCTTGCATTTGTCTCATAAAGAAAATCCAAACTGCTATTAACAATAACATTGGAAACCATGAAAGTAGGACACCAAATAATGAAGGCATCTTTTCCTCTATAGGTGCCGCTGATATACTTACACCCTTCTCAGAAAGTTTTTCTATCAAATTAGGATCATTCGGTGAATAAGTTTTAAAGCTTTTACCATTAGCATACACACCATTTATATTGTTTCCTTGAATCTCAACTTTTAATACCTCTCCTTGTTCTACAGAATCCAAAAATTCTGAGAAAATTACCTCATTAGAACTTCTAATATTTGATTGAGGATTCTTAAACATATTGTAAAGACCAATCGTTAAAAAAACGATTATTGCCCACATTGCTAAGTTTTTCAGATTCATGCTTATAAGATAAGAATTATTATTGATTTAACAAGTCTATTTTTAGCCTTCTTTTGTCAAAATCACAGTATGATTTACCATCTTAATGACGCATCCTCCTAATGTTTCTTTTCTTAGGTTCCGCTCTTTAATTTTATTCAAAATATTCTCTATTTTTTTACCTCTCACAAAATTAGGCTTTTTTCCAACTAAATGAATTAAATCAGAGAAAGATCTAAAAATAATCTCGTGTGAATTGTCAAAAAAATTTTCTTTTAATATAAGTTGATTTTTTTCATAGTTAAAAATTGAGTTCACTCTCTTATTCTTTTCAACATAAAACTTTATTGATTGGTCCGACTTTTTTAAATTTTCTATTGTTAATTGAAATTTTTTCTTGTCAAGGCCGAAACTCGCAAATTCCTTAATAAAGTTTCTTATTTTAATTCTATTGAATTTAATATCATCATTGGTTGGATCATCTACATAAAAATTAAATATAAATTTTGATAAAAATATTAGATCTTTTTTGTCAAATTTTATCAAAGGTCTAATTAAGTTTATATTTTTAATTTTAGTGTTTATTCCAAGTGATACAAGTCCTTTTAGACCACTCCCTCTAGCCATTCTTAGAAAAAAGTTTTCAATTAAATCATCCGTGTGATGACCTAAAATTAGGTTACTAATTTTAAGTTTTTTACATTTAGAAAATAAAAGCTCATATCTTTTACTCCTGGCTAAGGATTGAATATTGCTCGTAGGTTTTTTTCCCCTCCAATTAAGAACTTGAGAATTGATTTTTATAGATTTAAGAATACTTCTTACTTTTTGAGCTTCGTAAGTAGACTCTTTTCTAAGCTTATGATCTACAATAAAATACCTTGGATTTAAGTTTTTTTTTAAAGAGTATACTTTTGTTAAAAAAGCTAAAGCTAAACTATCTGCCCCCCCAGATACCGCAACTATGAAATTACTATCTATTTTGAATGATTTTTCAAATTTATTAAAAATTTTATTTACTCTTTGATTTAAAAGTCTGGGTTTATAAATGTTAGGAATTTTTTTTCTTACACTCAAATTTTTGAGACTCATACTTTGCTTTTTGAATAACAGACTGATTTGCATCTGGGTATTGTTTTTCAACACCACTTATCATCTTACAGCCTTGATCTTTTTCTCCAATCTGTATCATTGATACACCCAGCTTTAATAAATTAATAGGGGCTTTTTCTCCTTTTGGATATTTTTGATAGCCTTCTAAATAGGCTGAAGCAGCGTCGGTATATAGTTGTCTTATTCTAAATGTTTCAGCATACCAATATTGTGCGTTACCTGCCAATTTATGATCAGGATTTGAAATTACAAATTCTCTGAATGCTCTTTCAGCAGTAGGGTAATCTCCAACTTTTAAAAAACTTGTTGCAAATTCATATTGCTCAGGCGCCGAGACATTTGGTAGAATTTTTTCTTCTGCTTGAAATGTCTCAGTAACGATTGTGGCAGTCGTATCAACTGATTGTATTTTTTGAGTCGTATCACTTGTAGAATTATCTTTATAAGATATTGACCCTAAGTCTTGTGGTTGAGATGAGCCTGGTAAAATTTCAGTATCTGATTCAGAGCTTTTTTTTGAACTTAAATTTATAGTCTCACCATTTGATAGAGCAGTTTCTAAATCTTGAAATCTTAATTGATTATCTGATTGAACTTTTGAAAGTCTATTTGATAACTTGTCTAATTTAAAATTTATTTCTTCAAATTTATTTGTGAGTTCTTGAAATTGGTTTTCAATTTCGGATAATTTTAATAAGTGTCTGGTAAGCACATCCTCAGAGTTGCTATCTATACTTGATGAAGTTGAGTTTGTATTGTTGAATTCACTTGAATTTGAATAAACAGCTTTTTCTAAAGTTTTTAAATCATTTTTAATTATCTCAAGTGTTTCATAAATATTATGATTATCAGCAAGAGAGGAATAGCAAACTAAAAAATTTAATAACAAAAAAAGTTTGTATTTAAATAATACTTTTAAGTATTTCATCATGTTAGGTTATGTCTAAAATAATGGCAAAAAAAAGACCCCTTAAATTGTTAAAATTTAAGAGGTCTTAAATATTAAATTAAGTATTTAATTTGCTTTTACAGTTACAGATCTTCTATTTTTTGACCAAGCTAATGGGTTAGAACCAGAGTCAACTGGTCTTTCTTTACCATAACTTAAAACTGAAATTCTGTCAGAAGATATTCCGTAAGTCATTAAATAATCTTTCGCTGCATTAGCTCTTCTTTCGCCTAATGCTAAATTATATTCTCTTGTTCCTCTTTCGTCAGCATGTCCTTCTAAAACAATCGTAATTTTAGAATTTTTCCTTAACCATGCAGCTTGCTTCCTAAGAGTTTCTCTAGAAGCTGTAGTTAAGACTGACTCATTAGTTGCAAAAAATACTCTATCAGGAACACCTGAAGCTAAGTACTCAACTGTATCTGTTCCAGTGTAAACATCACCTTGCATTTGCCCTGTAGATTTTTTTGATGTAGCACATGCAGAAAGTGCTAAACATGCAACCACTATTAAAAATCCATTTTTTAGAATTTTGCTTAATTTCATTATTACTCCTTGATCAATATTTCTTTAGTCTTAGTTTTTCACAACTAATTAGATCTTTCAAGGCTAAAAATCAAGCGAATTAATTATTAATTACTTAATAAAGATGACCATGATGGGTCTGATCCATCAGTTGGAGTAGGAACTTGTCTCTCATTATAGCCTGTTAAATCTATAGACCATAATTTTGCAGAAAAACCCTTTCCTTTAGAATCTGTTTTTGTCTCCCTATAAAAAATCAGAACTCTCCCATTGGGTGACCAGGATGGAGCTTCTTGATAAAAATTTTCAGTTAATAATCTTTCACCACTTCCATCAGTTCTCATTACACCAATATAAAATTTTCCTTTATGTAATTTTGTAAATGCAATTAGATCACCTCTTGGGGACCAAACTGGAGTACCATAAATTCCTTTGCCGAAAGATATTCTTTTAACATTACTTCCATCACTCTTCATAACGTAAATTTGTTGATAACCACTTCTGTCGGAGTTGAAAGAAATAAATTTTCCATCTGGAGAGTAAGAAGGTGATGTATCTATAGATGGATGATTTGTGATTTTTTCTACAATTCTATTTTCTAAATCCATTGTATAAATTTCAGAATTACCATCTTTAGCAAAACTCATAATTATTTTTTTTCCATCTGGAGAAAATCTTGGTGCAAAAGTCATACCAGGAAAATCTCCTACAACTTCTTGAGTTCCTGTTTCAATATCTAATAAATAAACTCTTGGTAAATTTCTAAAGTATGAAAGATAAGTCACCATTTGACTTGTTGGATTAAATCTTGGAGTTAAAACAAGTTCATTTCCTAATGTCAAAAATTTATTATTAGCACCATCTTGATCCATGATAGCTAATTTTTTTACCCTTTGAGTTTTAGGTCCTTCTTCTGCAACATAAATTATTCTAGTGTCAAAATAACCTCTTTCACCAGTTAATCTCTCATATACTTTATCTGTTATTATATGACCAACTCGTCTCCAATTATTTGGAACAGTTGTAAAAGCTAACGCCATCATTTCTTTACCTGCAAGCACATCCCACAATCTAAATTCTACTCTTAGTTTTTCATCCACATAACTAACTTTTCCAGTGATTAAAGCCTGAGCTTTAATTAAGTTCCAATCTTCAAATCTTGGTTTTAAATTTGCAATATCTGGTTCTTGCAAAAAAGCATCTTTATCCAATGGATTAAATAATCCTGATACCTTTAAATTTTTTTCTACAATTGAAGATATTTCAGAACCGATATTTTTCTTTTTCAGAATATTCTGAAAGTTTTTTCTTGATTCTTCGTCAATAGATAGTGGAGAAACTGCAATAGGTAATGGGTTTAGATTACCCCTTGTTATATCAACCTCAATTAAACCAAATGACTTAACAGGTATTAAGAATATGATTAAAATAATTAAAATATTTTTCATTTTTTTATAAATCATATTAACCTTCTAGCATTTCTCTTGCATCAAAATTTAATTGTAATTCTTTCCATCTTTCATAACCAGTGCTAGGAACTCTTAAAGGCTGACACAATTTAATAGCTCTTAAAGCACTTTCTGCTAATACTTTATAAAATCCTTGCCCTGGCTTATTCATTCTAGCATGATCTAAAATTTCTGACTTAATTACTGACCCATCTGGTTTTAATTCAAGTTTTATTCTTACTAGTAAATTTTCATTATATGGTAGTCCAAGTGGAATACTCCAACAACCAAAAATTTGTGCTTTTAATGCATCTTCCTCACTTAATGATAGCCCTGTATTCTCAAAATTTTTATTTTGGTCTTGGCTTAAATCTGGATTTTTCTTTAAAGTCTCTGCTTTGCTCTCTTTAGATTTATCAATCAAAGCAGCAATATTATTTGGATCAAACAGTTCCTCTTTTTCAAATTCTGATACTTGTTTTACCTCATTATCAATTTTTTCTGGATTTTGTTTATCTTCTTTAATTTTTTCAACTTTCTTTACTTTGTCCTCTGGCATTGGAACCGCATCCGGCTTGATTTTCTTAACTTTTTTAGGTGGAGCTTGTTCTGATACTAATTTTTTTTCTTTTTCTTTTACTTTTTCAATTATTTTTTTTGCTTTGGGAGCAAATGGGATATTTGTTTTTTCAGTTATTTGAATTAATTCTACTGAAACGATTGGAGGAAGATCAATTGGTTTTTTTGCTAAAAAAGGTAGACTCATTGCCGTTAAAAAAATAACAAATAGATGTAAAACAGATGAAATTACAATACTCCTATTCACAAAAAAATTACCTTTCTTTGTATGGTTCTGAAATTAAAGCTACTTTTGTAAATCCTGAACCTGAAAGTAACCCCATAATTTCAAGGACTCTACCGTAATTAATTGTTTTATCCCCTCTTACATAAATTCTTGTATCAGTCCGATTTTTTGAGACTGCTAATACTTTTGCAATGATTTTTTCATATTCAACTTTTGACTCTTGTATAAAAATTTCACCTTTTGAATTTATTGTCAACGTTAGAGGTTCTTGTTCCTCCGGAAGCGAGTCTGCTGAACTTTCTGGTAAATCAACCTGAACTCCTACTGTTAATAAAGGTGCAGTTACCATAAAAATAATTAGTAAAACTAACATTACATCTACAAATGGTGTCACATTTATTTCACTCATTGGTTCTTTTGATGAGCGATTAAACTTGAATGCCATTCTAGATAATAGTTAAAAATCTTTTAGAAAAGTTTTCTAACTTTTGTGAATACTTCAGAGAGTCATTATTAAATTTATTGTATGCGATTACCGCAGGAATAGCTGCTAATAAACCTAATGCAGTAGCAAAAAGAGCTTCTGCGATCCCAGGTGCTACAATTGCTAAACTTGTATTCCTTGAAATTGCAATAGATTGAAAAGAATTCATTATACCCCAAACAGTCCCAAATAATCCTATAAAGGGTGCTGTTGATCCAACAGTTGCTAAAAAGGTAAATCCCTTTGTAATTTTAGACATTTGTTTTTCTATCCCAGTTTCCAACATTGAAGTCATTCTAGCATTCAAATCTGTTTTTGATCTTCTTTTAAGAAGATTTTGCATAGCGTCTTTAAAAATAAGTGCCATTGGGTCATTTATATTTCCCGGAAGATTATTGTAAAAAGACTCTGCAGATTTTGAATTCCAAAACTTAGTTTCGAATTCTTCTGAACTTTGATTGATTTTTTTAAATAATTTAAATTTTTCAAAGATTACCGCCCATGAATAAACTGAACAGGCAATTAGAATAATAATGACTGATTTTACAATTATATCAGCTCTTATAAATAAGTTCATAAGAGAAAAATCAGCACTCGATGCAAGTCCGACTGCTTGAGATGAAATATCAGCTTCCATAAGGTCTTCTCACACTTAAATGTGTCATGAATTTGACTTTAAAAGTCTAGGATTAATCATCTTTTTGGTGAGTTTCATGGTAAAAACTCGCAATTAGAATAGCATCAGCTTTGTTAGAGTCTTTTTTTTTTGAAAGTTGTGTTGAGAAATAAGGAAATATTTCGATTGCTCTTGTTCTACTAGCATCTTTTTGAGAATTAATTAAATTAAAATATTTTTTCCATTTAGCTGGACGAACAAAAAACATTGGTAATTGCATCGCAGAACATATCCCTTTTAAAATCCCAAAAGACTGACCAAAATTAAACATACTAGTTACGCCTTGTCCTGGCATTGCAGAAACTTGTTCTATCACAACTCTAATTTCATCCTCATTTTTATTAATTCTTTTTAAAAATTCGTTATAAATTTGGGCACCGTTAACTTGTTTTTTATTTTTTTTACCCTCTGTCATGACTGGCATTTCAATTACTTCAAGAATTCTTCCATCTTTAAAAAAACAAATTGAGCCAGAAATACCCGGATCTATACCAATTATAAGCATATTTTATATTTAATTTAAAAATTTAACATTTGAATAAATATTTTGTACATCATCATCCTCCTCTAATGTCTCAAAAAAATTAATCAATTCCCCTTTTTTTTCGTCTGAAATTTCAACTGCATTTAAAGGTACCCACTCTATACCTGTCGAAATAAAATTACTTATTTTTTTCTCTAACTCTTTTTTAACAATATAAATATCATTTATTGAACATTGTATCTCATGAAATTCATTATCTGACTTGCACTCATTTGCGCCAGCATCAACAGCAAGTTCTAATATATCCTCATCTGAAATTTCATTTTTGTCGATTTTAATTACACCCAACTGATCAAAATTATGTGATGCTGAGCCTTGAGTCCCGAGGCTTCCCCCTGATTTTTGAAAAATAGTTCTTATATTTGAAGCAGTTCTATTTTTATTATCGGTCAGAGTTTCAACTATGACAGCAACTTTTTCAGGTCCAAAGCCTTCATATCTTAAGTTTTCAAAATTTGACTGATTAGATATTGAGGACTTATCAATGGCTCTTGCTATGTTATCTTTGGGCATATTTGCTGACCTTGCAGCTTGCACAGCAGAACGTAACCTTGGATTCATCGCTGGATCTTTATCTCCAAGCTTGGCCGCAACAGTAATCTCTTTGGATAGCTTTGAAAAAATTTTTGATCTTTCTTTATCGGCTTTACCTTTTTTATGTTTTATACCTGCCCAATGAGAATGTCCTGCCATAAAAAAATTAAGTATTTTTTAAAAGACCTCCGAATATATAACTTTCTACACTATCTGCTAAGCCTGTTTCTAAATTACAATTTACTATTACTCCACTTAAAGAAGCTTCTCCCTCAGCTGGAAAATGTTTAATAGAATCTTTTTTCAAAAATCTATTTAGAGAATTATCTTTATTCATACCTATAACTGAGTCATAATCTCCACACATACCTGCATCTGTTTGATAAGCAGTACCATTTTTTAAAACTCTTGCATCATTAGTAGGAATATGTGTGTGAGTTCCAATAACAAGTGTTGCTTTTCCGTCAAAATAATGGCCAATAGCATTTTTTTCACTTGTTATTTCTCCATGAAAATCAACGATTAGAAAATCATAATCTTTTTTCAAATCATATTTTTCTAAAAATTCTTTTGATATTTTAAAAACATCATCACACTTCTTCATAAAAATATTTCCCATTAAATTTAAGACTCCTACCTTATAATTTTTTTTTGATTTATAAATCTCAAATCCTCTACCAGGGGCGGGTTCAAATAAATTTTTGGGTCTTAATAATCTATTCTCCTTATCAATAAAATTCATTATATCTTTTTGATCCCAAACATGGTTTCCAGTTGTAATAACATCAACTCCATTTTCAAAGAAATCTTTGCAAATCTCTTTTGTCAAACCAACGCCTGTATCATCAGCATTTTCAGCATTTATAATTACAAAATCGATATTATTTTTTTTAATCTGTCCTGATAAATCTTTAGTTATCTTTCTACATCCTGATAATCCAACAACATCACCTAAAAATAAAATTTTCATAAAAAATTATTTGTTTGTTATAATAAAATCTAAACTAATATCATATTTATTAGTTGGTATTTTTTTTACTTTTTGAAAAGAGTAAGCAAATCCAATAGTAAAAACTTTCTTTTTTTTTTTGATTTTATTTATATACCTGTCGTAAAACCCCCCACCGTAACCAATCCTGTTGAGATTTTTATCGAACGCCACAAGGGGCACTAACAATACATCTGGATGTTTTACCATTTTTGAAATTGGTTCTGGTATTCCAAATTTATTTATAGCTAAAGGATCATTTATTGACCATTGATAGAAGTTCATTTGTGAATTTTTCTTTATTTTTGGTAATGTTATAATAAATTTTTTCTTTTCAAATTTTTCTAAGATTTGTAAAATATCTACTTCATAATTGTATGGGTAATAGCCACCAATTATTTTACCTGAGATCTTTTTTCTTTTTAAAATATTCAAAATTAAATCAAAATCAAAAATAAATTTTTTAATTTTTTTTTGTTTTCTTATCCTAAGAATTTTTTTTCTAATTTGAGATTTATTCACGAAATTTTATTAAGATGTTTTATCTATATTTGCTTTTTCAACAAAATTTGAAATCTCATCAGCAGCTGAATCGATTAACTTTTCATAATGTTTCTGGTTTTGTTCAATTTCATCTTTTAATTCTAAGTGATTTTTACTCAAATTTTTTATTTCTTCCTCTTTTCTGTCTTTGTATTCGTAAACTAATGATTTTAACTCTTTAAATTTATTTGAAAGTTCTCTTAATTCTATCTTTTTCTGCTCAACTTTTTTTTTGGTTTCGTAGTATTCATCCATTACTTTTACAGCAGTAATCAATAAAAGTTTATTTTCACCAATATTTCCTAAATCATTTTTTAAATCGTTAAACTTTTGATTGATTTGTATTAATAATTCTTCAAGCTGTTCCTCTTGTCCATCGTCACATGATAATAAAAACTCTTTGCCATTAAATTTTATAGTTACGTTTGCCATTTATCGATTTCATCCATTAAAGTATTAGTTTCTTGATTTAATTCATCTATTTTCTCTGAAAATTCTAATCTTTTTTTTTCCTCAATTTTTTCTCTATTTTGCAATTCTTCCAATTTTCTAGATAAATTATCATGCTCATCCACTAAAGTTTTGTATTTTTCCTCTATTTCAGATTTTTCAATTTCTAATTGATTTTTTTGTTCTCCAAGAATTTCGATATTTTTTTTTGTATCTGGATTTTCTAAGTTTAAATTTTTTAGTTTCGTTAATGCTAAATTTAGCTTTTTTTCTTTTTCAAGAATAGAATTCATATATATATGTTTATATTATTAAATAGAATCTTCTAAGTCTAGACAGGATAAATTTGACTAAATTTTATAAAGAATTAGCTAATTGTATTAGATTTCTCTCAATTGATGCTGTTCAAAAAGCGAACTCAGGTCACCCTGGAATGCCGATGGGAATGGCAGATGTTGCTACAGTACTTTTTAAAGATTTTTTAAAATTTAATCCAAAAGATCCTAGCTGGATTAATAGAGATAGATTTGTTCTTTCTGCTGGGCATGGATCAATGTTACTTTACTCTCTTCTTTATTTAACTGGTTACAAAAGTGTTTCTTTAAATGATATTAAAAATTTTAGACAATTAGAATCCATATGCGCTGGACATCCTGAATATCACCCAAATACTGGTATTGAAACAACTACAGGTCCATTGGGACAAGGAATTTCAAATGCAGTTGGGTTTGCAATATCAGAAGAAATTTTAAAAAAACAATTAGGGAAAAAAAAGATCAATCATAAAACTTATGTTCTCGCTGGAGACGGATGCTTAATGGAAGGTATTAGTCACGAGTCACTGAGCTTAGCTGGACATCTAAAATTAAAGAATCTTATTTTATTATTTGATAATAATTCTATATCAATCGATGGTCCTACTAACTTAGCTGTTTCAGATGATCACGAAAAAAGATTTAAGAGCTACGGGTGGGACTTCTTAAAAATTAATGGTCATGATTTCAAAGAAATATCTAAAGCTTTAAAAAAAGCACAGAAATCAAAAAAACCTATTGCCATTTCATGTAAAACTACAATCGGTTATGGATCTCCAAACAAAGGTGGTAGGGCTTCATCTCATGGAAGTCCATTGGGTGAAGAGGAAATAAAACTTGTAAGAAAAAAACTAAAATGGAAATATGAGCCTTTCAAGATTCCAGCTGAGTTGTTAAGTGAATGGAGAAAAATAGGGAAAAAAACCTCACAAAAATCTCGGAAAAATAAAATAAATTTTTCAAATTTTAAAAGTTTTAATTCATTTAAAAAATCAATTGAAAAAGAAAAAATTAAATATTTTAAAAATCTCCAACCTATTGCTACAAGAAAATCATCTGAAATATTTTTAAACGTTATAGCAAAGTTTCCTTACTTAATTGGTGGCTCAGCTGATTTAGCTGGATCAAATAATACTAAAACCAAAGATCATAAAATAATCAAACCAGATAATTTTGCGGGAAATTATATTCATTATGGAGTTAGAGAGCACGCAATGTGTGGAATTATGAATGGTATAGCCTTACATAGTGGCCTAATTCCTTATGGTGGAACGTTTCTAATATTTAGTGACTATTGTAAACCATCTATCAGATTAGCTGCAATGATGAAACAAAGAGTCATTTATGTATTTACGCATGATTCTATTGGCTTAGGAGAGGATGGCCCAACTCATCAGCCAATTGAACAATTAACAAGTTTAAGATCTATTCCAAATTTAAACGTTTTTAGACCCTCGGATACCATTGAAACTTTTGAGTGTTGGCAATTAGCTCTTGAAAGTAAAAATACTCCAAGTGTAATTTCACTAACCAGACAAGGTGTCAATCCTATTAGACTTGAAAATTCTCTTGAAAATAAATCGTCTTTGGGTGCTTATGAAGTTTTGAGAACTGGTGATAATATAAGTGTAACAATTTTAGCAACTGGGTCTGAAACAAGTTTAGCAAATGATGTGGGTCATAAATTAGCCACAGATGGTATTTATTCCAAAATTATATCAATGCCTTGTCAAAAAATTTTTGATCATCAAAAAAAAGAATACAAAAAAAAAATATTAGGTGAAACTGAACTAGTTGTATCAATAGAAGCCTCTGAAACAAATTATTGGAAAAAATATACTGGTGCAAATGGTTTAAATTTTGGAATTAACGACTTTGGAAAAAGTGCACCTTATAAAAAAATTTATGACCACTTTGAGTTAAATACTGAAAGTATTGTAAAAAAAATTAAAGAAAAATTATGAAAATTAAAATTGGTATCAATGGAATGGGAAGAATAGGGAGAATGATTCTTCGCTCTATTTATGAAGGGAACAAAAAAATAGAGATTATGCATATTAATAATAGAACAAATTCTGAGACTTGCTCAACTCTTTTAAAATATGACTCAATCCATGGAAAATTTAAGGCTGATATAAGCTATAATGAAAATAATCTTATTGTGAATAAAAACAATATTTCTTTTGGTCAAGAAACTGATTTAAATAAAATTGATTGGAAGAAATATGGTGTTGATTATGTTTTTGAATGTACTGGAAAATTTAATTCTAAAGATAAATTGCAACCACATCTTATTAATGGGGCAAAAAAAGTAATTGTTTCAGCTCCGTGTAAAAATGCAGATAAAACTATTGTCTTTGGAGTAAATGAATCTGACCTACATAAAAAAGATGAAATTATTTCTGCCGCTTCTTGCACAACAAATTGTCTGGCACCAGTAGCTCATGTTTTAAATGAAAATTTTGGAATTGAGAAAGCTTTTATGACAACCATACATGCATTTACAAGTGATCAAAGAATTTTAGATAATTCACATAAAGATCCTAGGAGAGCTAGATCTGCTAGTCAATCAATCGTCCCCACTTCGACTGGTGCATCTAAAGCCATAGGTGAAATAATTCCGTCTCTTAAAGGTAAACTAGAGGGTGTCGCAATGAGAGTACCAACCCCGAATGTTTCATTAATTGAACTTGTCTTTTGTACAAAAAAAGATGTGAGCATAGAAAAAATTAATTCAGCATTTGAGGATTTTAATAAAAAAAGTAAAGTTATTGAAGTCACCAAAGAAAAACTTGTTTCTATTGATTTTAATCATAATCCTGCCTCATCAATTATTGACGCAAGTTTAACAAATGTGGTTGGTAAAAATATGGGAAAAATTTCAGCATGGTATGATAATGAATGGGGTTTTTCAAATAGGATGTGTGATATAGCTGAATACCTTCATAAGATCTCTTAATGAATAGTATAAAAGATCAGAAAAATCTTAATAAAAAAAAAGTTTTGTTAAGATTAGATTTAAATGTTCCATTAAGAAATGGGTCAATTACTGACGAAACAAGAATAAATAAGATTATTCCAATCATAGATTTTCTAATAAAAGAGCAATCAAAGATCATAATAATTTCTCACGTAGGACGACCAAAAGGTAAGGTAATTACAGATCTTTCATTAAAACCAATTTGTGAAAATATTGAAGAAAAAATAAATAGAAAAATTAGATTAGAAAAAGAAGATATTTTTAAATTAAAAAAAGAGGATTTATTTAAAGATCCAAACGATCAGATAGTTTTTTTAGAGAATATTAGGTTTTACAAAGAGGAAGAAAAAAATGACACTAAGTTTGCACAACATTTAGCTAAGCTCGCTGATTTATATGTAAACGATGCTTTTTCTTGCTCTCATAGAGCGCACGCTTCTGTGAGTAAAATTGCTGAATTTCTTCCCTCTTTTGCTGGATTACAGTTTGAAACAGAAATTAGTGCCTTAAAAAAAGTTACAACAGAGATCAAAAAACCGATCACCTGTATAATTGGGGGATCAAAAATTTCGACAAAAATTGGAATAATCAAAAATTTAATATCTAAATTTGATAATATTATCATTGTTGGTGGAATGGCTAATAATATTATTAAATATAAAGGGAATCAAATAGGTAAATCAATTAAAGAGGAAAATTGTGATCTAATGATCAAAGAGATTTTTGAAACTTTAAAAAGTCATTCATGTAAAATTATTTTACCAGAGGACGTTTTGATTGGAAAAAATTTAGATGATGAACCTCAAATTAAAGAATTAGATAATATCAAAGATGATGATATCATTTTGGATATTGGTCCAAAGACATTAGATAAGATAAAAAATATAATTGAAAATAGTGAAACAGTTCTTTGGAATGGACCAGCAGGTTATTTTGAAAATCCAAATTTTGCTAATGGTAGTTACAATATTGCAAAAGCTATAACAAAAAAAAATAAAAATAACTCAATTTACTCAGTTGTAGGAGGTGGAGATACGATAGCTCTAATCAATAAAATTAAATTAATAGAAAATTTTAATTTTGTTTCAACTGCCGGTGGAGCATTTTTAGAATATCTTGAAGGAAAAGAGTTACCTGGTATAAAAGCTTTAAATTAATATGTCTGAATTAAATAACATAGCGCTAAAAATACTTAATAATGGAAAAGGTATTCTTGCGGCTGACGAGAGTACTGCAACAATGACTAAAAGATTGGAGTCGGTTAAAATTCAATCAACAGCTGAAAACCGTTTATTATTTAGAGAAACATTGTTTAGTGCGTCTGGTATGACTGAATACATTGGAGGAGTAATTTTATACGATGAAACAATTAAACAAATAACATCGAAAAAAAACAAAATCCCAGAATTGATTTCAGAAATGGGTAGCGCCCCAGGTATAAAAGTTGATACCGGAGCAAAAGTTTTAGCTGGTTCACCAAATGAAAAAATTACTGAAGGTTTAGATGGATTAAGGGAAAGATTAAAAGAATATTATAAATTAGGAGCAAAGTTTACAAAATGGAGAGGTGTGTACAACATTTCAAAAGAGTACCCAAGTAAACTCTCAATACAATCTAATGCACATGCCTTAGCTAGATACTCTGCATTAGTTCAAGAATGTAATATGGTTCCAATTGTTGAACCTGAAGTATTAATGGAGGGCAGACATTCAGCAGATGAATGTTTAATCAAAACATCTGAAGTAATAAAAAAATGTTTTGAGGAACTAATCTTGCATAAAGTTGATTTAAAAGGAATCATACTAAAGCCAAATATGATTTTAGCTGGTGATGGATGTAAGGATAAAATATCAAACGAAGAGGTGGCAAAGTTAACACTTAAATGTTTAAAAGACTCTGTTCCATCGGAGGTACCAGGTATAGCATTTTTATCTGGTGGTCAATCAGAAATAGAAGCAACAGAAAATTTAAATTTGATCAACAAATATAATGATACCAACTTTATAATGAGTTACTCTTATGGACGAGCTCTTCAACAAAGCGCATTAAAATTTTGGTCCCAAGACACAAATAATATTGAGGGAACTCAAAAAATTTTTAACCAAAGAGCAAAAATGAATACATTAGCTGCTCAGGGTAAATGGTCTAAAGAACTTGAGAATTAATAAAAAAAAATTTATTTATCTCATTTCACCAACTAAAATTAGCAAATCTTTCTATACGGACTTAAACAAAATTCTTAAACAAAAAAAAGTAAGTTTCTTTCAATTGAGGCTTAAAAAAGGAAGTTTAAAAAAAAAATTAATTATTGGTAAAAAAATCAAGAGAATTTGTGAAAAATTTAAAGTCAAATTTCTTATTAATGACGACGTTATACTTGCCAAGAAATTAAATGCCGACGGTTGCCATTTGGGTCAAAAGGATATGAATATTACTAAAGCAAGAAAGTTAATTGGTGATAAGATAATTGGAATTACATGTCATAACTCTATAAAATTGACAAAAGTTGCTGTGAAAAATAGATCTGATTATATAGCTCTTGGGGCCTTTCATCATTCAAAAACAAAAAAAACAAAATTTAAAGCTCATTCTGATTTAATAAGAAAAGTGAAAAAAATCACAAAAATTCCAGTTGTTGCTATTGGAGGTATTAATTCTGATAATTATAAAAAACTTTTATTGAATAAAGCAAACTTTTTAGCTATCTCAGGTTACATTTGGAATAATAAAAATTTAAAACCATTAGAAGCAATTAAGAAATTAAAATGAAAATAAATGCTGGAGAAATTAGAGTTGGTATGCTTTTAGAATATAAAAACGACTTATGGCAAGTGCTAAAAACACAACATGTAAAACCTGGTAAAGGTGGAGC
This sequence comes from uncultured Pelagibacteraceae bacterium, assembly GCA_902565385.1. Classification (GTDB taxonomy): domain Bacteria; phylum Pseudomonadota; class Alphaproteobacteria; order Pelagibacterales; family Pelagibacteraceae; genus Pelagibacter. The sequence goes on from CACFEW010000002.1 coordinate 57,137, forward strand.
GTTTGCACAAGTCGAAATGAAAAGCCTAAACAAAAATACAAAATTGAATGAAAGATTTAGGTCAAGTGAAACAGTGGAAAAGGCATCTTTAGAGGAAACGGCTCATAATTATTTATACGAAGATGAAAATAGTTATTTTTTTATGGAGCCAAAATCTTTTGAGCAAATAGAAATTAAAAAAAATATAGTTGGAGAAAAAGGAAAGTTATTAACTGAAAACTTAGAAGTATCTGTAAATTTCTATAATAACAAGCCTATTTCTATAGATTTACCAAATCAAGTAAGTTGTAAAATTGAGACAACTGATGCTGCATTAAAAGGTCAGACAGTTTCTTCATCATACAAACCTGCGATATTAAATAACGGACTTAGTATCCAGGTACCTCCTTTTATTGAGGCTGGAGATGAAATTATCTTAGACACTCGCAATTTAGAGTATATTAAGAAAATTTAATAACATGAACTCTATTTCTGCAAATCTAAACGTTATGATAAAAGCTAGTGAAAAAGCTTCAAAAATTTTAATAAGAGATTTTGGAGAAATAGAAAAATTACAAGTGTCCAAAAAAAGTCAAAGAGATTTTGTTACAAATTCAGATCTTAAAGTAGAAAAAATAATTATTGATGAGTTAGAAAAAGCAAGACCAAATTTTTCTTTTATAAGTGAGGAAAGAGGCTTAAAAAGAAATAAAGATATTGAGCATACTTGGGTTATTGATCCTATTGATGGAACAAATAATTTCTTACATGGAGTTCCGCATTTTGCAATTTCTATTGCTTTGATCTCGTTTAATGAGATAGTTTCAGGGCTAATTTTCGATCCAATTAAAGATGAAATTTTTTTTGCTGAAAAGGATAAGGGAGCTTTTTTAAATAATCATAGAATTAAAGTTTCAAAAAAAAAAGATATTGATGAATGTTTATTTGCAATAGGTGAAAACTTAAAAATTGAACATGATTTCTTAAGTAGAAAATCTGGTTGTGCAGCGCTTGATCTTGCTTATGTTGCCGCTGGTAGATATGACGGTTATTTTCAAAAAAAACTGAATTTATGGGATATTGCATCAGGAATATTATTGGTCCAGGAGGCAGGGGGAATAATTAGTGATATTAATATAAATAATTTTAAAAACTTGAACATTATAGCTTCTAATTCAAATATAAACCGGGATTTTAAAAAAAAATTGCCCAAGTTTTAATTGTTTTAGAAAAATCATTTGTTATAAGTCTCCCTATGAAAAAAAATATTCATCCAAATTATCATAAAATTAAAGTCGAAATGACTGATGGTACATCTTTTGAGACTAAATCCACTTGGGGATCTGATGGGGATGTTCTTAAACTAGAAATTGATCCAAAATCACATTCAGCGTGGACAGGTGGAAAACAAAAATTAATGGATAAAGGAAGAATTAGTAAATTTAATAAAAAATTTCAAAATTTCAAATCAGAAAAAAAATAAATGTCAAATGCACCTTTAATGCCAATGGCAACGGCTGTATGGCTAGTAGAAAATACAACATTAACATTTAAACAAATTGCAAACTTTTGCAATCTACACGAGGTTGAGGTTCAAGGAATTGCAGATGGAGAAGTTGCAAAGGGAATTAAAGCTTACAACCCAATTATGTCAGGACAACTATCCAGAGAAGAAATCGAACTTTCATCAAAGGATAAGGATAGACCTCTTCAAATTAAAAATCTTGATATTGAAATATCCAATGAAGAGAAAAAAATAAAAAAATATATTCCTCTATCTAAGAGACAAGACAAACCAGACTCGGCTCTATGGTTGATAAAGCAACACAATATACTTAAAGACTCTCAAGTCGCAAAACTTGTTGGTATCACCAAAAACTCTGTTACTTCAATAAGAAATAAGAGTTATTGGAATTACAATAATTTAAACCCTAAAGATCCAATTGCTTTAAACTTATTTACTCAAAAAGATCTTTTAGATGCAATTGCAAAAGCTGAGCGAAGAATAAAAAGGGAGAAAAAAGAAAAAGAAAAAAATAATATTATAAATAAAAACTAATACCATGAATAATTTTAATAGACATAAAATTACAAAGATGATATCAAATCGTTTTTTTGGAGGTATTTATTAAAATTGAAGTTAAAGATAATAATGTAGAGCAAGCTCTAAGAGTTTTAAAAAGAAAACTCCAAAGAGATGGTTTTTTTAAAATAATTAAATTAAAAAACACTTATGAAAAACCGTCTGAAAAAAAGAAGAGAATACTGCAAGAAAATATAAAAAGAGTAAAAAAATTAAACAAACTCAAGAATAGAATTTAAATTTATCGCGGGGTGGAGCAGTCTGGTAGCTCGTCAGGCTCATAACCTGAAGGTCGGCGGTTCAAATCCGTCCCCCGCAACCAATTAAATCTTAAATTTAGATTTCTTGCTATCAATTAAAAAAGCTTTAACTGTTTCTAATGTTAGTTGATTAAAAGATTTTCCAAACTTCTGAATTTTCTCAATAATCTTCGGTGGTATAGTGATGATATGACAACCTAATTGTTTTGCTTGAACATAATTGTATGGCTCTCTGACGCTTGCCCATAATATTTCAACATTTTTATAACTTTTTGCTAATTTAATACTTTTAATAAATTCTGGAACAGGATCTTTTCCTGTATCACCTGCTCTTCCAGCAAAAATAGATATTATAACTTTTGATTTTTTATTTATAACTTTTAAAATTTTTTTAGTTTGATTGGATGTGTAAACTGCCGTTATATTGAGTTTAATATTTTGACTATTTAATTCTTTGATTGTTTTTCCGGTAAATCTATTTTTTGAGTTTACTACTGGAACTTTTACATAAACATTTTTTCCCCATTCATTAATCTTTTTTCCCTGTTTTACCATTGACTTGTGATCATCAGCAAAAACCTCAAGGGAAATTGGTTTTTTATTGCAGACCTTTAGTAATTGTTTTGAATATAATTGATAATTTTTAGCGCCTGCTTTTCTCATAAGGCTAGGGTTCGTTGTAAAGCCTTTTACAATACTCTTTTTATTAAATTTTTTTATAATTTGTAGATCTGCAATATCACAAAAAATTTTAATACCCATTATATTCTATAAATTTTTAGTAATATCCTCTGTCATTTTTTTTGCATCGGCAAACAACATCAATGTATTTTCTTTATAAAATAGGTCGTTATCTATCCCCGCATATCCAGGTGATAAACTTCTTTTTACAAATAAAACTGATTTGCATTTTTCTACGTCAAGAACAGGCATTCCGTAAATTGGGCTTTGAGGATCAGTTTTAGCGACTGGATTCGTTACATCATTTGCTCCAATTACAAATGCTACATCTGCATTCGCAAAATCATTATTTATTTCCTCTAATTCAAAAACTTCATCATATGGAACATTTGCTTCAGCCAATAAAACATTCATGTGTCCTGGCATTCTCCCTGCAACAGGATGTATTGCATATGAAACTTTAATATCATTTTTTTTTAAAGTATCTACCATTTCTCTGAGGGCATGTTGGGCTTGAGCAACTGCCATCCCATAACCTGGAACAATTATAACTGATGAAGCATTTTTCATTAAAAAAGCTGCATCATCTGCATTACCGCTTTTTACGGGTCTTTGCTCTTTTTTAGAAGCACTTGATGTTTCATCTGTAGCTCCAAATCCACCTAAAATAACATTAAAGAATGAACGATTCATGCCTTTACACATTATGTAGGATAAGATTGCACCAGATGATCCAACCAATGCTCCAGTAATAATCAATGCAGTATTCTCTAAAGTAAATCCGATTCCTGCAGCTGCCCAACCTGAATAAGAATTTAACATAGAAATTACTACTGGCATATCTGCTCCTCCAATTGGAATAATCAGAAGAAAGCCTATAAGAAAAGATACTGCTAACAACATCCAAAATAAATTTGATGATTGTGTTGAGCATAAATAATAAATTAAAACTACTATTGAAATTAATATGATTGCATTTAACGGATGTTGACCTTTAAATGTAATTGGTGATCCAGACATAATCCCTTGAAGTTTTAAAAAAGCTATTATTGAGCCAGAAAATGTGATTGCACCAACAGCAGCACCTATGGACATTTCAATTAAACTTCCAAGCTTAATATTTCCCTGTGTTCCAAGATTAAATGCTTCAGGATTTAAAAAGGCAGAAATTGCAACAAAAACAGCCGCTAGTCCAACTAAGCTGTGGAATCCTGCAACTAACTCAGGCATAGCGGTCATTGGAATTTTGTACGCTATAAATGCACCAATAGAACCACCTATTAAGATAAATAATAAAACATAAATTAACCCAGTAGAAAAATTGCCAACTGATAAAAAAGTTACAGTTACAGCAATAATCATACCTAGAATTCCAAAAAAATTTCCTTGTCTAGATGTTTCCGGTGATGATAGACCTCTTAATGCAAGTATAAATAATACACCAGAAACTAGATAAAAAATTGCAGACAAATTTGAAGAAATCATTTTTTATCCTTTTTCTTTTTTTTATACATTGCCAACATTCTTTGAGTTACAAGAAAACCACCAAAGATGTTAATTGCTGCTAGTGCTATGGCAATAAATCCAAAAAGACTCGAGATATTAAACACACTTTCAGAATTTCCAGATAACCCTGCTATAATTGCACCAACAATAATTACAGATGAAATCGCGTTGGTTACTGACATCAATGGAGTATGTAATGATGGGGTTACACTCCATACAACATAATAGCCAACAAATATTGATAGTATAAAAATGCTAAATCTAAATATTAAGGGATCTATTTCCATTTTATTTCATTAATGTTTTTGAAATTATTTCATCATCTAAATTTATATTTATTTTTTTTTTCTCTTTGTCGAACAAATTATCAACAAAATTGAATATATTTTTTGCATATAAATTAGATGCAGAAACAGGTAACTTATTTAATATATTTCTTTCACCCATGATTTTAACTCCATTTCTATCAATTACTTTATCTACTTCTGTATATGCTGTATTTCCCCCTTGAACAGCAGCTAAATCATAAACTACTGAGCCAGGCTGCATATTGTTTATCATATTTTCTTTAATTATTAATGGGGCTTTTTTTCCAGGAATTAACGCTGTACAAATTACAATATCAATTTTTTTAAGAGTTTCTGCCAATAATTCTTCCTGTTTTTTTTTAAATTCATCAGATGCCTCTTTAGCGTATCCACCTTCTGTCTCAAGATTTTCTGAACCTTCAACTGTTAAAAATTTTCCACCTAAACTTTCAACTTGTTCTTTTGAAGCTGTTCTTACATCTGTGGCGAAAACTATTGCACCCATTCTTTTCGCTGTAGCAATAGCTTGCAGTCCAGCAACACCGGCTCCAACAACTAAAACTTTAGCAGCCGGAATAGTGCCTGCTGCCGTCATCATCATAGGCACTGCTTTTTCAAAGTTAGCAAATGACTCAATTACAGCTTTATAACCTGCAAGATTTGCTTGGGAGGATAAAATATCCATGGATTGTGCCCTGGTAATTCTTGGAAGCATTTCTAACGAAAATACATTTGCTTTTTTTTTTACTAAATCATCAATTTTATTTTTATTTTCATATGGATTAAAGACACCTATTAAATTTTGATCTTTTTTAATTAAAGAATTTTTATCATCAGTCAAAATTCCTAATTGTAAAATTATATCTGAGCTAGTTAAAATTTCATTTTCATCGTTAGAAATTTTAGCGCCAAGATCTAAATAGTCTTTATCATTTATTCCAAGATGTGAACCATAACCTTTGCTTAGAAAAACTTCAAAACCCAGAGAAGTGTATTTTTTAATTATCTCTGGCGTTATAGCTATTCTTTTTTCCAAATTTTGATTTTCTAAAATAGACCCTACTCTCATAATAGAAGCCTACAATAAGAAAATTGCCATTAAAACTAAAACTACCACTACAGCGACAGTTCCCCACAGAACAAACTTTGTAAAATTATTCCATGTTCTCTTATGGTTTTCGTTATCCATAAAAAATTATTTTTGTCTGGCTTTAAATTTTGGGTTAGTCTTATTAATTATGTAGACTCTACCTCTTCTTTTTACCATTTTAGAATTAAGGTCTCTTTTCTTTAAAGATTTTAATGAGCTTTTTATTTTCATAACTTGCTGTTAATGCTGGCAACGACCTACTCTTCCATGCCTTAAGACAAAGTACCATCGGCGCTGAAAGGCTTGACTTCCGAGTTCGGAATGGGATCGGGTATAACACTTTCGCAATAATTGCCAGCACGTTTTTATATAATAATATCGATGTTTGTAAATATTAATTTTTAAGTAATAATGCACTAAATACTAATAAGATAGACAACTTTCTAATAAATATTAATAATTTGGTTTTAGAAATTGATGAATAATTTTGATATAAAAAATGGAATATTATCTTAAATCTAGCAAACAGTATTATGAAAAAAATAGCGACTCAAGATTGAAATTTATAGAAAAAAAGAAATTTTTATTTCTGGAAATTTCAAAATTCATAAATAATTGTATCAACAATTCTAAAGAAATTTTTTTATTTTGTGCAGGAAATTCTATAATATCTCAAAATATTAAATCAGAAAAAATTAATATAAAAGAAATAAATAAAGATTATGAAAAAAATTATGATGAGAGTGTCATTTACAAAAATGACTTTGAAAAGAAAGATATTGAGAATTGTGATCATTTAATCATAGCTGACTTGGAACATCAAAATAATCCTACTTTAAATTTGTTGAGACTTTCAAATTTAATCAATGATGATGCGCGAATCATAATCCTGTCTAAAAATTTTTTTTGGATGTTTATTATAAAAATACTTAAATTTTTTTTTAATTTTTCACCGAAGCAAAATAACTTTCTACCATCCTCTTACCTTGCAAACTTGTATTCTAGTTGTAACTTGGAAATTGTTAGATCTGAAAAAATTATTGCTTTACCAATTAAGATTCCTTTTATTACAAGCCTTTTCAATAAAATTTTTAGGTTACCAGTTTTAAATTGGTTTTGCATTTTGAATATTACTATTTTGAAAAAAATTAATACTCTTTCGAATAATCAAAATAAAAAAATTTCATTTATTGTTCCATGTAAAAATGAGGAAAAAAATATTCCTCTTTTTAAAAATCAGATAAATAATTTAAATGAAAATTTTGAATTTTTATTTGGAGATGACAATTCATCTGATCAAACAAGAAAAGAGATTGATAAAATCAAAAAAGAAATTAAAAATAAAGAAATTAAATTTTATGAAGGACCAGGCATATGTAAAGCTCAAAATGTTTATAAAGGAATTGAGTTCGCAAATGGAGAAATAATAGTAATTTACGATGCTGACCTTACAGTGAGTTTTGAAGATATTAATTTTGCAATAAGTATACTTAATAATTCTAACGCAGATTTTATTAACTGTACAAGAATGATTTATCCACAGCAAGAAGGTGCTATGAAGAAATTCAATTTTTTAGGAAATAGTTTTTTTGCTTTTTTATTTAGTGTTTTATTCAAAAAAAAAATTACTGATACTTTATGTGGAACAAAAATTTTTTATAAGAAAGATTGGTATAAAATTAAAAAAGACATATCTAATTGGGGTGCTAAAGACTTATGGGGAGATTTTGACTTATTAATAAGTGCTTACAAAAATAACCTTAAAATTCTGGAGGTTCCAGTCACTTATTTTGAGAGAGCAGAAGGAGAAACTAAAATGACAAATGTTATTGCTAATGCAATGAGAATGTTTTGGATTGTAATTTATTCTTTTTATAAGTTAAGATTAAAAGACTAATTTCTCCTCAAAATTATATAAGAGATCAAATAAATAAATACATTTATTGTAATTAATATTATTAAATAACCGTGATTATTATAGAATTTTGATCCTATTATGAAAATGTTTAAATTATAAAAATTTATAATTAAAGCTGTAATAATATTTGACAATAATTTCTTATCAATTTTTTTATTGAGCTTTTTGAATACCAATTGATGCAAATGCTCATTATCAGGTAACATTGGAGATTTATTTTTCAATTTCTTACGTATAATCGAAAAAAGTATCTCCATCGCTGGGTACCATAAAAGTAAAATAATAAAATAAGGTGATATTATATTGTTTGTTACGTGAAGTTTAATCAATAAATATGCAAACAAAAATCCTAAAAGGTATGATCCATTATCACCTAAATATAATTTATTGAATAAATTTAAAATCAATAAAGTTAAAAGGATATAAATTAAAATTACACTATCAAACGTAAGATCAAATTTAAGAAAATGAAGTGAGCAAATTATCAAAAAATAATAACCCAATGATAAAGTATTTAAACCATCAATAAAATTTGATCCGTTTATCACTATCAAAATACAGAACGTTACAAATAAAATATTAAGAGTCTTATTTGATATAATTTTATCAAGTATATCTATTCTAGTATTTGTAATCTCTAATTCTCCAATTATAGCTAAAGAAAAGCAGATTATTATTTGAAATAAAAATCTTTTATTGGCAGATATTATTTTTTTAAGATCTGAGAGGAGACCTAAAACAAAAATACTAAAAAAACAAAAATAAATTAGTTCGTTATCATTGAAAAAAAAATAGATATTAAAAACTAATAAAATTACACCTCCTGTTAAAGGGACGCTTTTTCTAGATGAAAATTTCTGATGCAAATCACCAGTGAAACTTGGTAATAACTTCATTCTAAGAAATAACTCATTAATCAAGGTAGATATTAAAAAAATTATAACGAACTTTTCCATTATAAATTTTTTAAAAGATAATTTTTAGACAATATAAACAAGCATATTAATGATTTGATTACGCCGTAATTCATATAATTTCTATAAACCTTATATCCATCAAAAATCTTTTGTAAAAAGTTCGAGGATAACGATCCTTTAGTTTTATACCAATAAGTTAAACATCTATTAAACGAAAAAATTTTATTACCAAGTTGTAAATGCTTTAACCAAAAAACAAAGTCTTCTTTAGTTTTTAATGATGGGAATTTCACTTTTTTTAAAATTTTTTTACTAATTATAGCTGTAGAAAGTCCAATATCACAAGAATTTATTAAATCATTTACAGAATCAAAATTTCTAGCTTTTCTAATTTGTGAATTTAAAAGACCATTGTTTATAATTTTGTAATCAGTATGTGAAATCAAAATTTTTTTTTTAATCATAAAATTTACTTGAGACTCTATTTTTTTTTTATGCCAAACATCATCAGCATCAACAAAAGCTATATATTCACCTTTACAAATTTTCATACCTTTATTTCTTGATTTTCCGACTCCTATATTTTTTAAATTGACCACAAATTTTACTCTTTTTTCTTTTAAGGTAATTGATTGAAGATACTTTAAATCTTTTTTATCTTTATCATCATAAATTATTATTATCTCTAAGTTCTTATAACTTTGATTAACAACAGAATTTAAAGTAGCTTTGATATATTGTTTTTTTTTATAATATGGAATAATTACACTAATCAGTTTATTCATATAAAAATTAGAAATTTATAAAAAATATTAGATTACTATAACTTACTTTAAATGACACATAAAAAATTAATCGTTTTTATGCCTTCAATAGAAATGGGTGGGGTCGAAAAAAACTTATTTATTATTTCAAATTATCTAAGCTTAAAATTTAAAGAAACTACACTTATTACTTCATCATCAAACACAAAAAAATTTGGAAAAAAGGTTAAAATTGTAAGTTTTGATTTACTCAGTAATATTTTTAAATTTAGAAGTTTAAAGATTTTGATAAGCTGTATTTTACTAATTAAAGAAATCATTAAGAATAAATTTCAGGATGTTACTATCCTAAGTTTCCAGGCAAATATATATTCGATTTTAATTGCTAAAATTTTTAAAAAAAAGATAATTGTTAGATTAAATTCTTCGCCTACAGGTTGGTTAAAAAATTCATTAAAAAGAAAGATATTTACAAAGATTTATTCTTTATCAAATTTAATTATTGTAAATAGTCGAGAATTCAGAAATGAAATTAAAAAAAAATTATATTTAAAATCAATATGTATTTATAATCCATTAGATAAAGAAAAAATAGTAAAAAAAGCAAAAATAAATTTTAAAAAAAATCCTTATAAGATCAAAAATTCATTAAAACTAATTAGTGTTGGTAGATTAGTTGATCAAAAAGATCATTTAACATTATTTAGATCAATTAATAATATCAAAAATAAAATCAAAGTTGAATTAATTTTAATAGGCCAAGGAAAAAATGAAATTCTCTTAAATAATTATATCAAGATTAATAAACTTGAAAAAAATATAAAAATTTTAGGTTATAAAAAAAATCCCTATCCATTTATTAAATATTCTAATGTTCTAGTGTTAACATCAAAATACGAGGGGTTACCAAATGTCTTATTAGAAGCAATTGCATTAAAAAGGTTTGTAATTTCGAGCGATTGTCCAACTGGACCAAAAGAAATTCTGGATAATGGAAAAGGTGGAATGTTATTTAGAACTGGAAATTATAAAGACTTATCTAAAAAGATTATTCTATACAAGAACCAAACCAAGGTAATTAAAAGAAAAATTAATCACGCTTATTCATTATTAAAAAAATATGACTCAGAAAAAAACTTAAATTTATATTATAAAAATCTTATTAAATTAAATTAAAATTTCTGATAATTTTTTAACTTTACTCTTATCTTTTTTATATAAACAAAACTTTTAAGATGAAATAACCAAATAACGATTTTTTATCTTTCAAAAAAAATATAATTATTAATTACCCTGATTTTTCTAGGAGTATTTGAGCAAGGTGTAGGGGTTGCCCAGCAATACCCATTGGTTGTATACATGTAAGTTTCATTTTCAAAACTAAAACTTTCATATTTTTTATCAATTACAGTATAAAATGGAAAATTATCAAATTTATATTGATCGTTTCGATTAAATTCTAATTCTAATCTTAAAACATTTTTTGTATTAAAAATGATTATTATAAGAATAATAAAAAAGTTAGTTATTTTATTAATATTAACTTTAGTGTTTTTAATAGAATAAAAAAACAAAAATATCGATGTTAAAAAAATCGTCACAGGTAAATACCCTCCATATCTTAAAGATGGATGTTTAAAAAACCAGATTAATAGTGCTAAAGAGCCTATAAAAATCAATATTTTTCTAACTTTGACTAAATCATCCTTTAAATTAAGTTTTTTGTTAAAACTGAAAAATATAATTAAATTAATCAAAATAACTATAAAAAAGAAATCTGATACTTTGCCTACGAAATAATTTTTGTACCAGTTGGTGACCCAGTTTAAACCTTTGATGTACTCATTCAAATTTTCGACTTGAAAGTTTGGGCTAGCTCCAGCTTTTGCCCACGATTCAAGCCAAATATCATTTCTAATAACTTCCTGTGAGTCTAAGGACCAAAAAAACTTATCTCCTATACAAGTAATTTCGACTGGATATATTACACAACCAGTATTTATAAAATTATGAATAATAAATAAACTAATAAAAAATAAATAACAAATAATTGCATTTAAATTGAGATTCTTATTCTTTAATGGGTTTAACTTTAATTGATAGAAAACAAAAGGTATCAATAAAAAATAAATTAAAAAATAAACCTTAAATGATAAAACTATAAATAGTAAAAAAATATTAAAATATAAATTTACAATTTTTTTATCAATTATTAAAATATTTATGAAATTTATAATTATAACAAGCAAAATAATTTGACCAGCAATATCTGTTCCATATTCTGAAAGTCTGGTGAATTTAGTATTTATTATTGTTAAAAATATTAATGATAATAAAAAAATTATATTCTTCTTTTTTAGATTTTTTATAAGATTATCTAATAATATATAATTTACAAAAATTAGTATTAAGTAGTTGGGTAAATTAAATAAAAAGTACTTTAACCAAGGTAAAAATTTTAATGAATTTAAAAAAAGTAAAGCTGAATGATGTCTGTAACCATAATTTAGAAGGCCCATACCAAATGAAACTTTGTTTTCAGATAAATTTAAGGCGAAAGGTAAATGATAATAAGGAAAGTCGTCATGATTTTTGGAAATTATGAAGAATAAAAAAGTGAAAATCGTAATTAAAAATAATAACCTCAAATTTTGATAATCAATTTTTTTTTTATCAAAAAAAAATAAGAATAAACCTATAGTTAAAATCAATACATTATGTAACGAATTGTGTGGTATAAAAAAACTAGTAAAATATGATAGCACTATAAGAAAAAAAATTCCTAATAAGCCTAATTGACCATAATTAACAATAGATTCACCTTTAAATATTAAATTATTAAAAAATTTTCCGTAACCAATATAAGAAAGCCCAAATAATAAAATTAATAAAAAAATTGATATTATTTCAAAAAAATGAATTATCATATGGCTTTAATATACTAATGAATTTTATTATCAAAGATATAAATCAACTAAATAAAATTACTATAACAGATAGAATTACACTGTTGATTTACTCTTTTATTCCGATCTTTCTTATAATTGGTACTGGTGTAAGTGAATTAGCTATTATAATTTTAAGTTTAAAATTTACTATAGACTTTCTATTTCTAAAAAAAATAAAATTTCATAATAAAGAACTTATTTATTTTTTATTATTGATCTATTTATCATTAATTATTAATTCGTATTTTTCTGTAAATTCTGAAAATTCTTTTTTAAGAAATATTTTTTTTTTTAAATATATAATTTTTATAATAGGTACTATAGATTTTTTTTCAAAAAGAGAGTTAGCTTTTACTTTGGTTATAAAAATTTGGACAATAATCTTAATTGTATTTTCAATTGATCTTTTTATTCAATTCTTCACACAAAAAAATATGATTGGTATTGAGTCACCGTTAAAATACCATCGCCTATCAGGCTTTATGGGTGATGAATTGAAAGCGGGAGCGTTGATTTTATCATTTTGTTTTATCATCTCAGGTTATTTTATAAATCATAATCAATATAAACTGAGTGGTTTAATTTTGCTTTTTCTTTTTTTAATGACAATTTTTATTACAGGAGATAGATCAAATTTTTTTAAATCAATATTGATAGTCTCTTTTTTAATATTTTTTATAGATAAAAAACATATAAAGCAAATAATAGGATTATTTTTAATTTCCATAAGTCTTATCATAATAATTATTTCGACTCATCATGTATTTAAAGAAAGATTTCAAAATAAAATATTTAATGAATTAAAACAGAACGAATTTAATATTAACAAGTTTATTAAACAAACTGAATATGGAAAAATTTATAATTCTGCTTATGAGTTATTTCTAGAAAAAAAAGTATTTGGAGTTGGAAATAAAAATTATAGAATTTTATGTGAAAAAGATTATAAAAATAAATATTCATTTAAAAAAGAGATTAAAAATTCAAGATGTAATACTCACCCACACCAAATTTACTATGAAATTTTATCAGAACATGGAATATTTGGCTTAACAATTCTGATTATTTGTTTACTAGGTTTTATTTATACAAATTTTGTATTTGTTTTTAAAAAAAGAAATTTTTTATCAATTTCACTTTTTTTTTCAATTCTAATAGTCTTTATACCTTTATTACCTGGAGGTAGTTTCTTTACAAGTTTCAATGCAACAATGTTTTGGCTTAATGTTAGTTTTTATTATTCATACAAAAATTTATGTATCAAAAGAAAATATTAATTATTTTCGTAATATAATAGTCTAAAGTTCTAATTTTTTTTTTATTCACATTTTCATAATAATCAAAACCTTCAAGTCTTCTTTTTAACCAATTAGAATTAAACAATGAAAAATTTTTATTACTTTCATTGTCATCATGTTGAAAATAATAGGTTAATTCATTGTTTAGAAAAAATGTGTTTTTTCTAAATTGGTCTGATAAGGCTGCAATTCTAAAGTCTAGAGTTGTTAAAGGAAATTTCTTTTTAAAAAGTTTACCAATATTTTTTTGAATAGTTTTTCTTTTTACTGAGATACAACTTTGAGGGGGAAATAAAGGCCATTTATTTTCCCTAAAGCTGTAATTTTTTAAATTCCTACTAATTATACCTTTAAGATTTATTATTTTAGGTCGATCAAATACAAAATCCAAATTTTTATATCTTGAAAAATAATAATCAATTTTTGATAGTTTATTTTTTTTTAAATAATCATCTGAGTCAAGAAAACATATAATTTCACCTCTTGATTTAATGAAACCATGATAATAACTATTAAGCTGATAATATGTATTAAATTTTGAAATATTCTTTTTTTTTTTTGTTTTAATCAGTTTTAATTTTTTTTTAAATTCTTTAACTATTGCTAGAGAGCTATCTGTTGAATTATCATCAATGAAAATTATTTCAAAAGGACTTTTCGTATTTTGTGATAGACATGAATTAATACATCTCCTCAAATATTTTTCACCATTATAATTAGCAATTAATATTGAAATTTTTATTTTTTTCATTTAACTTCTTTTAACTTACACTAACATGTATTCCAAAAAAAAAGTTAGATTATTTATTTTCCAACCTTACCCAAAATTTGGAGGAGCTGATAGATCTATAATTAAATTAATCAATGGATTAAATTTTGATGATATTACACTTATTAGTTTATCAAAATGTTATTATAGTCGATATTTAAATAAAAAGATTCAATACAAAATTTTGAAAAGTAGTAGAACTCTTTATTGCATTTTCGAATTAAGAAAATTTATCCAAGAAAGAATTTCTGAAAAAAATTCTAAAAAAAACATAATTATTTCTAATCAAAATTTTGCAAATATTGTAACAATTATTTCACTTAAAAAGATAACAGAGATAAAAAAGATACTTATAGAAAGAAATCATCTAGATGAATTAAGATTTTATAAAAATATTAAAGATTATATTAAAAAAAAGATTATGTTGATTTTGATCAAGATTTATTACTCAAAAAGTGATGCCGTTGTAGGCATTAGTAGAAAATTAAGTATAGATCTAGAAAATTTCATTAATTCAAAAGTTACAACTATATATAATCCATCCCTTGAGGATAAAATTATAAGAAATAATAAAGAAAAAAAATTAAAGATAAAAAAAAATAAAAAGATAATTTTAAATGTTGGTTTTTTTGAAAAGCAAAAAGATCAAATCACTATTTTAAAATCAATTAGTATTTTAAAAAATCATTATAAAAATTTTTTACTAGTTCTCATTGGTCGGGGCTCTGAATACAAAAATTTAAAAAGATTTATTAGGGAAAATAATCTAAACAAATTTGTAAAAATTTATAAAAACATAGAAAATCCAAAATTATTTTATAAAAAAGCCGATTTATTTATATTAAGTTCAATCTATGAAGGCCTGGGAAATGTCTTGGTTGAAGCTCTAAAAAACAATTGTCCAGTTATTACATCAAGCTGTAATTCTGGACCAATGGAAATCATTGGAAATGGTAAATATGGTGATTTTTTTTTACCACGGGATCATAAAACGTTAACAAAAAAAATTTTAAACCATTTTCATAATCCAGAACGATTAAAGAAAAAGTTAAAAATACCATCAAATCATTTAGAAAAATTTTCACTAAAAAAAAATATAGATAATTTCAGTGAGTTATTTAGAAAAGTATAATCTTAATTTATTATCTCTTGAATTTTTTTTAAAAAATAATCTTTTCCTTTTGAAGAATGACAATCTTTTAAAATGTCTCTAGAGTTGTTAACTAATTTTTTTCTTAAATTAATATCATTTATTAATGTTTCTAAGTTATGGTTTAAATTTTTAAAATCTAAATCATAGGATAAATAAGTTTCACCATCATGATAAATGTTTGGCCACGTCTCAATATTAGACATGTCAGCTGTCATAAATGCTGCTCCACATAGAGTTGCTTCAAATTCTCTATAACATACCTCTCCCCAGCCGTATGCTCCTACAGATACTTTGGAATTCCTCAAAACTTGATAATATTTTTTTTTATTAAATCTGCCATCAATAATTTTATTATTACTTCTAAAGTCTTTTAAGAGTTCCTTAAGTTTTATTCTTTGATAACCTACAGAAATTCTATAAAAATTAGTATTCATCAAAGAAAAAAAATCATTTTTATTCTTATCATCATTCCAACTTTGATAAAAAGGTAATTTCATTTTGAAATTTTTTTGATTTAAATATTTAAATTTTATTAGTTCAGAAAAGTAATCTAATTTTGTAAAATTTATATAATCAAAGAAAAATGCAACGCCCAAATTCCATCCTAATATCAATTTTGAAAGATGTGAACTATCAAGTAGTTCTTGATCATACTCCTCAGAGTCTTTTAAATCGTATTTTTTAATGTAATGATCGGTATAAAATCTACCTCCCCTTAGCATTTTAAAATATGTTTTTTTATCTTTATAAAATTGTTTTTTTATATATTTTTTTACAAATGGAAGAACTTCAAATTGAGTTGTACCAGCACTATCTCTCATATCAAACCAATACAAATTTTTATTTTTCAAAAATAATTTTTTTAATATATTTGTATTTACTCGATTATTAATTTTTTGGAATGATCTTGAATTTAAGAACAAGTGATCAGCGTTAAAAAATTTTTCATTCATGGATGAAAAAAAATTTACCTCAATATTATGATCTGATAATTCCTCCTGAAAAATAAAGAACCAATTCCAAAAACCATAATATAAACCTAATTTTCTAGCTTCTTCATTTATCAAAATGTTTATTTTTTGTTTCATAATGAATATTTTTACATATAAATTATTTATTCATATATTAAATGATTAGTAAAATAATAAATTTTTCGATTTATATTTTGAGATATTTCTCAATAATCAATTCAAATTATGAAGTCTCAAGCTCTATCAATTTTGGTTCAAAAATTTCAAATGATTATTTCAAAAGAATATTAAAAATTTCTAAATTTTATTTTGAGTATGGATCAGGGAGTAGCACTCTTCTTGCAAAGAAGTTAAATAAAAAGTTTATTTCTGTAGAGACCGATAAAAGTTTTTACTCCTTTTTGAAAAATAAAGGAATTAATCAGATTATCTATTCTGACATTGGACCGACAAAATATTATTCAATACCAATACTACCAACATTTATTATAAAAAAAAAAGTAAAAGAATATGCCTATCAAATAAGTTCTATGAGTAACAATTTTAAATTTTTTCCTGATTTAATATTAATTGACGGAAGATTTAGAGTTTATGTTGCAATACAAGTTATAATTTTTTGTATTAAAAATATTAAATATAATAAAACTGTAATTATTATCGATGATTTTAAATTTAGAAAAGAATATTACATACTAAAAAAATTAATTAAGATTAAGTTAGTCGGTAGATTTGGTGTAATTGAAATTACAAAAAAAGACAGAATTAACCTAAATGAAGCAAAAAAACTATCTAAGAAATTTATTTTGTATCATCTTTGAGAGGTTTTTTAATTAATTTTTTCTAAACAATTTTTTGGTATCATTAATCCTTTTCTTTTCTGTTGATAAGAATAAGGAAATTCAATGTAGTCAAAATTTTTAGAATCTATTTTTTTGCTCAAGAGACCCTTATCTTTCAGATTAAAGAAAATAATACCATTTTCTAATTTACTTATATCATCTATTAATAAATTTATGTTTTTGTTAAAATGATTAGATAATAGACGATAAAATTTTTTATCTTCATACCAAAATAAATATTGATTTGAATTTATGTACTGATTTGCGATCATGTAAATAAAAGCGTCTTCTGTATAGTTCATAAAATTTGTCACTTTTGGACAATTCAAAGAAATTAAATAACTATTTCTATCAATTTCATTTATCACATCCCAAGTTTCTTTTCTCCATTTTTGACTTTTAAAAAAGACTAAATTTTTAGAACTATAATTATTAGTAATATCCTCAAATAAAGGAAAAAATCTATTATTCTCTTGTTTTATAGGCACAAAAGAACTTGAAACCAAAATAACTAAAATTAATGTCAACAAATAATTTTTATATTTTGAATAATTCTTTTCAATAAAATAAAACATAACCAAAACACCTATTATAGGTCCTGTTGAAAATCTAAAAATATTTAACTTGTGTAAAGTTGAGGCGTATGAAAATAAACAAACTAAAGATAAAATAAACAAACACATATTTATATTATTTTTTTTAAAATTTTTTTTTTCAAAGAAAATGAACCGAATAAAAAAATAAGAATTTACTAATAAAATTATCAAGAATAAAAGATAATATGGTTCAGAAAAAAAGTTAAAAATACTTTTTGTTAGAAAATTCTCTAAATACCTATAAATTAGTTCAAAGAAGGTTAGATCGTAAATAATTAAAAAAACTTCATTTAACCAAAAAGTTTTAATCCAATAAGGATGTAAGTTATTATTTAAAAGGTATAAATGAAATATTACCTGTGGTAATAAAAAACCTAATAATAAGAGATATTTTTTTTTTGAATTTCTTTGAAAAAAAAAAATTGTAATAATAAGTAATATTCCAAGGTAAATAAAATTTTCATAAACCAAGCATGAGAGTGAAAGCAATGTTCCTGTAAAAAATAAACTAAATCTTTTATTTTCAATTAAAAAGAAAATACTTAATACAATTAAAAAATAAAATTGATAGTTGTACCAAGGATGATTAGCAAAGGGGTGAGCTAAAAATAAAAGAATTGGTAAGAAATATACAGTTTTAATTTTTAATTTATTATATCCTAAATGACACAAAAAAAAATTTCCAAGTGCGAAAAATAAAGACGATAAATACATCGTTGAGATTAAATCATTATTGAATATCTCTAAAACTAAGGAATTAGAAATTGTGTAGAAAAAACCATAATGAATAAAAATTTCTTTATAAGGTTTTAAATCTGAAAAAAGGTCTATTGAACTTTGAGACAATCCCCAGTGAAAAGGATCATATACAAATTGTGATTGATATACAGACCCTAAAAAACTTAAAAAAAAAAATAGTAAATTAAGTAAAAAAAAATTATTTTTTAAAATCATTTTTTCTATAAATCTATTTTTCTAATTTATCAATCACAGGTTTAAATTTTTGGTTAATTCTTTTTAAAAGATTTGAATAATACTCAATTTGTTCTTCACTAAGTTCTCCTTCACTCAATTTTTCTAAATAACTCTCAACTTTTAAAATCACATAATTTTCAAACTTTTGAGATTGCAAAATACTTAAAATTTTATTCTGAAAAAATGAAAAAACAAAATTTATTGTGAAAAGCATCAAAAATATAAAAATCAATGCAAAGTATACGTATTTAACTCTATCAGATTTAAATTTTTTTAATTTTTTTTTCATAAATTACTCTAAAATATGTACTTTAAATGAATATAATAGTAAATAAAGTATAATTTAAATGCACAATCAATTATTAAATTCTACTAGAAGAAAATTCAATAAATTTTTGATCTTAAATCTTACTTCTTTATTTACTTTAAATTTCTTTTTACTAAGGAAAGATTTTCCTAACTCTTACCCAAATAAAAATCAAAAATTAAAATGGATATTGAGTAAGAACGATTTATGATTTTAAAAGATAATGAAATTTTAAAAAAAAATTTTCAAATAGTCATTTGTGGAAGTGGGCCTGCTGGCATATCGCTAGCCTTAGAACTTGAGAAAAAAAAGATTGAGTGTTTAATTGTTGAAGCAGGTGATGAGTTTTATTCTGAAAAGGCTCAAAGTAGATATGTGGGTGAAGTTTCTGGAAATTTCCCGGAAGATCTGTCTGTTCTAAGGTTAAGTCAATTTGGTGGAACAACTGGTCATTGGGGTGGTACTTGTAGAACCTTGGATAATTACGATTTTCAAAATTGGCCAATAAAAAAGACAGAAATCGATCCATTTTTGGATCAAAGTTGTAAAATACTGAATATAACAAAAAGTTTTAGAGAAAAAAATATCAACAAAAATCTAAAAATTATTGAGTTCCAAGAGTCTGAAGTGAGATTTTATGAAAAATACTTTGAACATATTAAAAGATCAAAATTTATAAACCTTTGTTTAAACTGTATTATTTTTAATATTAAAATGTCAGGAGATACAGTTACAGAAATATTTCTAAAATCAACAAAAGATATTTCGATCAAAGCAAAATTTTTAGTTTTAGCTTGTGGAGGAATTGAAAACTCAAGGTTGCTATTATGGTTTAGAGAAAATAATAAAGAAATTTCAAAAAATCTTCCAATTGGAAATTATTGGATGGAGCACCCTTTTAAAAAAATTGGAACAGGTGTAGGAAATTTTAATTTGATAAGAAAAAATTTCAAAAATAATTTTGAAAAATTTGAGAATTTTAGAAATTGGGGTAATTTTACTGTATCAATTTCTCCAACCAAAAAACTAATTGATGAAAAAAATATTCTTAATTCAGGTGTTTTTTTAACCTTACACGATAGGGATAATGACAATTTAAAAAATAATATAAAAGATTTACTTTGTTTTGCTCCAAATCTTTCTAATAAAATTATAAAATTATTTAATAAAAATTTACTCTGTGGAATAACTATTAGCTCATCTTGGGAGCAAGATGCTATTTTTAGTAATAAAATTTCTTTATCATCATCTAAAGATTTTGTAGGTATTCCTCATTCTAAATTAAAATATGAAATTTCAAAAAATACTTTAAGATCAGCTGAAGAAATGGTTAACCAGATAGGAATATATTTTATTAATAATGACCTAGGAAGAATTGCAAAAGATCAATTAATTTATAATAAAGAAAGTTTTGTTTCTGAAGCTGGGTATCATCATATTGGAGGTACACGTATGGGTGACAACAAGAATATTTCCGTCGTAGATAAAAATTTGAAAGTACATGAAACTAATAATTTGTATGTTTGTGGAAGTTCGACTTTTGTTTCTGGTGGACACGCTAATCCCACATTAAGTATTATTCAATTTTCTCTTAGATTAGCAAAACATTTGATAGAAAGAATTAACTATCTATAATTTTTTTTTTCTCTTTCCAAATTTTAAAAAGTCCAATTAAAGACAATAAAATTTCTGAAATGGTAACATTGCTAGTTCCTCTTACTCTATTAACAAAGATAGTATCTATTTCATCAATCTTATATTTATTATAATAAAGTTGTATCAATATTTCCGAAAGCACAATGTAACCATCACCTATTTTACCACAATTTTGCATAACAAATTTAGCAGCTTGACTCGAATATATTCTGTAACCATTTGTGTAATCTGTTATAGGAACTTTTAAAACTAATTTTGAGAGTCTATTAGATAAAAATGATAAAATTTTTCTTTTTAATGGCCAATTAATTATTTTACTATTTTTTTTATATCTACTTGAAATTAATAAATCCAATTTATTTTCACTAAAAAAAGAAAGATTTTTTTTTAACTCATTTGGATTATGAGACATATCTGCATCCATTTCTATGAAAAGATCAATGTTATCAAAAGCACTCAGTGCATATTTAATGCCATACAAAACTGCTGACCCTCTTCCTAATTTTTTTCCTCTAAATAAATAAATAATTTTATCTTTCTGTTTTTTGATGTTATTTTCAAAATTTTTATCAGAGTCATCAACAATTATTATTATTAAATCTTTAAAATCATTTTTATAAATTTCATTTAATAAGATATTTATATTTTCATACTCATTTAATACAGGAACAATAATACATTTAGACATGGTGGTTATACTAATTTTACTTTGGCAATTTTCTTAAATTCTTTAGAAATTAATTTTGTGTCATTTACCGTTTGATTAGCATGATTTGGAAGGTAAATACCAAACTTGTGAACTAAGTCTGAATTTGGTAATTCTAATTTTTTTTTGTATTTTTTTTTCCAAAATATTTGTTTCGCGATATTACCTGAAATTATAGGTCGACATTCGATTTTTTTTTTCAAAAAATGCTCATAAACTTTATCTCTATTTCTTGTCAAAGTAGCATAACCAAAACTTGAAAGAGGTTTTGTTTTACATCTTACAGTGAAATATTCATTGAGTTCATTTTTATAAACTTTAAAATTTCTATTACGTATTTTACAAATTTTTTTAATTTTTTTTATTTGAGATAATCCAAGAAAAGAATTTATTTCGGTAGATCTAATATTAAATCCTGAATAATAAAAACTAAACTTCGATTGAAACTCTGAAATTTTGTTTTTCTTCAATATCTTTCTTTTTTCAGACTCTTGAAGTTCTCTTAACCAACCATGAGATCTAACACTTGCCATAATTTTTGCGAAATTTTTATCATTAGTGCAGGCCATCCCCCCTTCTATTGTTGAAATATGATGACCATAATAAAATGAGAATGAGGAAGCTAACCCAAAAGTTCCTAGATATTTCGAATTATATTTTGATGCTAAAGATTCACATGTATCCTCAACAAGTCTTACTTTATATTTTTTGCAAATTTTTAAAATTTTATCCATATCATTTGAATGTCCAAGGACATGGACTAAAACAATTAATGATGGTCTATACTTTTTGCATAAATGTTCTAAATGATTAATGTCTAGTCCCAAATTTTCAAGACTACAATCACAAAGTTTTACATCATAACCTAATTGTATAAATGGGCTGACTGTTGTAGACCAAGAAAGTGCCGGAGCAATAACCACTTTATTATTTAAATAATCAGACTCTAGCAAAGATTGAGCAATAAGTAGATTAGCAGATGACCCACTATTGACAAAAATAGAATTTTTAATTTTGAGAAAATTTGAAAATTTTTTTTGAAAATTTTTAGTCTTACTGCCTAATGTTAACTTATCATTTTTTAAAATCCATTTACTTAATTTGAATATTTCTGATTTTTCAATCGTATCTTCAGCTAATTTATGCTTAAATTTTATTGGCATTAATTTTTCTACTCAACTTATTATTATTAGACACTAAAGAATTAATTCTGTCATTTGAAATAATCTTAATCCTTGAATTAATTTCTTTTTTTATAAATTTTTTTATACTCATACTTTTTCCTGATCCAACGTTATAAACTCCTGTTATTTTTTTTTTATATACCTTATAAATAATATTAACTACTTTTTCAGCCTCTAGAAAATCTCTAAACGAATTAGCATTTTCTACAAAAATTTCATTTTTTTTATTAGATTTAATTTTTTCTTTTATTGATGGATAAAGAAAGGGTTTTTTTTGATCCTTATGGTAAATGCTAAAAATTCTAGCAATAAAATAAGAAAAATTAGATCTCACGTTTGAAATTATTTTTTTTTCTGCAAGAAGTTTAGTTTTACCATAAAAACTAATTGGTTTTTTTTTAAAATTTTCTTTAATTGGTATCTTGGAAAAATCATAAACATGTGAGGTGCTTGGGAAAAAAAACCACATTTTCTTTTTATTTTTATTAATTTCTCTTATCAAATTTTCAGTACCTAAAACATTTACATTTTTTGCTTTTTTTTTATTGGACTCTGCTTTTTTGGTTGATGATATGGCTGCAAAGTGAAAGATGTATTCTAAATTTTTATTTGAACTTATCCATCTTGCAACTTTTTTTCTTTTCGAAATATCATCTTTAAATTCTGAAAATTTTAAAGATTTTTTTTTCAGTTTTTTTTTGAATAAAAGACCTAAAAGACCTGTTCCACCTGTAATTCCTATTTTTATCAATTTATTTATATTTTATTTTTTAAAAGTTTATTATAAATATCCTGATGAAAAAAAAAATAGCAATAATATTTGGTGTAACTGGTCAAGACGGTTATTATTTAACTAAATTACTTATTAAAAAAAATTATATCATCCATGGCATCAAAAGAAGATCTTCTTCAGTTCCAACTAAGAGGATTGACAAATTTCTAAATCAAAAAAATTTCCATGTCCACTATGGAGATTTAACCGATACTGCATCAATTCATAACTTAATTAAAATTATCAAACCAGACGAAATATATAATCTAGCAGCTCAGTCACATGTTGGAGTTTCATTTTATACTCCTTTATATACTGCTAATGTAAATGCAATTGGTGTATTGGCTATTCTTGATGCAATCAGAAATAGTGAAAAAGATATAAGATTTTACCAAGCAGGTACATCAGAAATGTTTGGCAAGACCAAAGATAAGTTACAAAATGAAAAAACAAAATTTAATCCACAAAGCCCTTATGGTACAGCAAAACTTTTTGCACATCATATTACTCAAAACTATAGAGATGCATATAATATTTTTGCATGTAATGGGATCTTGTTTAATCATGAGAGTCCTTTAAGAGGTGAAAACTTTGTTACAAAGAAAATAATTTCAACATTAACAAAAATAAAATACGGATTTGAAAAAAAACTTACACTTGGAAATTTATACTCTAAAAGAGATTGGGGTCATGCAGAAGATTATGTTGATGCAATCCATAAGATATTACAACAAAGAAAACCAGATGATTACGTTATCGCAACAGGTAAACAATATAGTATTAAACAATTTGTAAATTTGACTGCATCAAGTCTTAATCTAAAATTAAGATGGATAGGTAAAGGACTAAACGAAAAAGCTTTATCATCTTCTAAAAAAATTATTATTGATGTTAATAAAAAATATTTTAGACCGTTGGAAGTTGATCATTTAAAAGGTAGTTATTCTAAAGCAAAAAAAATATTAAGATGGAAACCAAAAAAAAATGTTAAAGAACTAATAGATCAGATGATAGCTGAGGAGAAAAAACAATTAAATATTCTTTAAATTTTATAACTAAATTCTATAAATTTTTTTGCCCTATTATTCCATGAATATTTCTTCGCAGTATTTACAGCCTCTATTCTTATTTTTCTATATTTTTTGGGATTTTGAAAAATTTTATTTATAATCTTTGCCCAAGAAACCATTTTTTTATTATCAACTAAAAACGAATTTAAATTATTCTTTAGCACGTGACTGTAAGGTTTTAATTTTGATGCAACAATTAGGTTTCCTGCAGAGAGATAGTCAAACATTTTAAGCGGAGAAATATATCGTGAAATTTCAAGATTATTTGATCTTCCGCCAATTTTATCTCCGTAGGGCATTAAAGCAATTAAATATCTGGACAATATCTTTGGTACATGTCTGTAATTTATTCTATTTTTTATCTTAATATTTTTATTTAAATTTTTTTTTTGATTAACTTTTAAAACTGATGCGTCACCATAAAGATGAAAGTTAACCTTGGGTAATATTTTTGAAATTCTTAAAATCGTTTCAAAACCTTTGCCTTTATAAAAACTGCCAACATAGACACATGTATTTTTTATATATTTACTATTTTTTTTTCGATTTTTAAAATCTGATGCGTCATCTAAGATAATATATTTATGTTTTGCAATATTTAAGTCTAAAACTAAATTTTTGTTAATTAATATAAATGAAATATTTTTTTTAAACTTGGATAACATTAATAATTTAAATAAAAATTTTGATAAACCTGTCAAATCATGATGGATCTCTAGAACATTCTTTATACTTAAAAATGCAAGTAAAATTGAACTTAATATACTTCTGCTAATTACTAAATCTTTTGATAATTTATTGATTTTTAAATAATTTATTATTTTAGTTAAGAAAATTAATTTTTTTACTTTAGAGGTTATTTTCTCTCTAGTAATACTTCTAAATATGATTTTTTTTTTTCTGATATTATATTGATAAAATATTTTTTTTGAATTTATCTCATTTTTTGGTAACAAGAAAATTATTCTTCTAAACTCACTTAATGCTTCACAAAACTTTAAAGAATTTATAATATTTGCTGAAAAACTTGGAAGTGACGTCTCAGTAATATAAAAAATTCGTTGTCGATTCATCAAATTAAATGTGCGAATTTTTTATACCATTTATATGTTTTGATTAATGCATCATCAAATTTTGTAAATTTAAATAATTTTGAAAAACTCAGTATTTTTTTATTTGAGCCATGAGTTTTGTAAGAATCTAATTTATTTTTTTTTACATTTAATAAATTTTTATTTTTTATAATCTTATTTAATTTTTCATAAACCTTAGAGACTTTTATGGGTCTATTAGAACAAACATTATATATTTCGTGTTTTTCAAAAATTTTCTTTTTTGAAAATATTAAAGGATGAATCAATTTTATAACATCATGAATGTAAGTAAAATCTCTAACATAATTACCTTTATTATAATAAATGAATTTTTTTTTTTTGTGGGCTGTTTCTAAATATTTTAAAATAAACATATCAGGTCTTCCCCACTCTCCATATACTGTAAAAAATCTTAAACCTATTACTTTTAATTTATAAAACTTAAAAAAAATTTCTGCAAAAATTTCGTTTCCTAATTTTGTTGCTGAATAAATATTTTTTGGATTTAATTCATTTATTTCTTTCGTTGGAAATTTTTTTGCATCACCATAAACTGAACTAGAGGATGCATAAATTAGCTTAACATCAAATTTTCTACAATAATCAAGAATATTGAAAAAACCTAATTGATTTGAATAAACATATTCTTCTGGATTTGAAAGTGAGTATCTTACACCAGCTTGAGCAGCCAAATTAATAACTAAATCTAATTTTATTTTTTTTAAATAATTGTTAATCTTGGATTTGTTTGAAATATCCAGCTTTTTAAATTTAAAATTTTTATATTTCTTTAATATATTGGTTCTTTTTTTCTTTAACTTTTGTGAATAGTACGAGTTTAAGGAGTCAATACCATATATCTTATGTTTATTACTTAATTCAAGTATATATTTCGATAGACTAAATCCTATAAAACCGGAAACACCTGTTACTAAAATATTCATATTTATTTTTACTATTTATATTTTTCTACATTATTTATTAATAAAAAAAAATTATTTTGCTATTTATTTGACAACTTATAGATATAATATTTACATTTATGAACTCATTATTTAACGTAAAAAATTTAAATTTTGTTATAACTGGTGGCTTGGGTCAAATTGGGCTAAAACTTTCTGAATACTTAGAAAAAAACGGCTCAAATATTGTAATAATTGATATTTTTGAGGAAAAAAAAATCAAAAATTTAAAAAAAAATTATTCTTTTTTAAATTCAAAAAATATCAGAATTTTAAATATTGATATTTCAAAAAAAA
>CACFEW010000003.1 GCA_902565385.1 uncultured Pelagibacteraceae bacterium
TTTGGATTTACTCTAACAAATTTCAGAATCCGTGCCAAGAAATTTTTTCATTGGAGCATGAGTGCAGCATTGTGATAGCATTTATCATGAAAAAAAAAATTCCAAATATTTTGTCTAACCAAAGACATGTAGTTTCAAACTTTCTTGATAGAAATGAAGGTCTAATCATAGGAGATACTGAAGATGTTTTGGATATTAAAAATCAATATTTAATTGAGACCTATAAGCTTTTAAATATTCATAAGCAGATTGAAAAACTTAATTTAGCATATGGAACTGTGTCTGCAGATACTGGTGATGGGTATGATGATTTCCACTACTATCCTTTTATAGAAATTAAAAAAAAGGGCTCTGGATTAAATGATATATTAAAGAAAAATAATCATCTTCCATGTGGTTTTTTTTGTATTCATGATTGGGCCACTATCAATAGACGATCTTTTGATTTTTATAGCTATTATCACCATTATACTAATAAAAAATATTTTGTTAAATCCATTGAAGTAAAGAGTGGAAGTATTAGCATTTTTCCTCTTTCTAACAATCTAAAAAGTAATCCATTCCGTAGTATTAGTCATTATGATCCTCACCATTTAAATTTACTTTCATTAGGAAAAAATAAAAAAAAAGTTATAGATAGGATTAAAAAATTTGCAGAAAATTCATCAATTAAATTTAAAATTAAAGGATTATATAAATTTAAAGATGGAGACCACAAAAAATATAACATTGCTAATAACGCTTATTTTAAATACCCAGCAGCATACTATTCTTTCATGGATTTTGTTCAAGATTTGAAAAAATTAGGAGCAAAAGTAGAATTTTTTGATCCATATTATAAATCTTTCGATGACTGTGATAAAGATGAATTAAAATCATTTCAAAAAGAATTAAATTCATTAAAAAAACAAAAAAATAAAAAGAAAGGATCAGGTGACTTGATTAAATGCCAAGTGGAAAATGGTATTTATAACGTTTATCATACTGAAATTAGAGGTGAAGATGAGGAATATAACGGTCAAAGCTACCCACAGTATTCAACAGCTGTATTGGTATTAACAAACAAATTTAAATTAATGGAAACAAAGATTGTTTAATTTCATCAGGTGTATTGGTAATAAATAAAGAAATTTAAATGAAATCTCACAACAAAAAACTTCAATGGCATACAAACGTTCATATTTATGGACTGTCTTTA
This sequence comes from uncultured Pelagibacteraceae bacterium, assembly GCA_902565385.1. Lineage (GTDB taxonomy): Bacteria > Pseudomonadota > Alphaproteobacteria > Pelagibacterales > Pelagibacteraceae > Pelagibacter. The sequence continues at coordinate 1,199 of CACFEW010000003.1, forward strand.
GCAATTGGCGATGCTCATTTCTTAATAGATAAAATAAAAGCTGGAGATGCTTATACAGAATATTTTTATAATATTGATGGTGAAAGGGAAGGTGAGCCCGAGGGTTTTGTAAATGAAGTTGATAATATAATAGGAAAGACAGTTAGTTGTTTCACACTTAATAATGGGGGATTAGGCTGGTATCCAGTGTTCGACTCTTACGCTAAAGGTAAAGAGTATTTAGAAATTGATGGATATTATATTGATCATGGTGGAGCAACTACTACTCCATATTTTCAAAGACCTGAGTGTTTTTTTGAAAAGGAACACATTAAAGTTATTAACAACTTGATTGAAAAATCATTAGAAAACAAACCATTATTTACTTTAAGTTTTCCATCGAAAAAAATCTTATTTATGGAAACAAAAGACCAGGTTCAATTTTATACTGAAAAAGAAATCAAGGTAGATTACTCAAAACCTACAAACAAGGTATTTGATCAATTGCTTGATATTTATAATAATGAAAATTTAGGTTTCATTAATGCAGATATTCCAACCAGTGAATATTGTTATGATTTTCATATCGACAATTTAAGTTCAGATAAATTTGAAGTTTATAAAGTCGAAAGTTTGGTAAAGGAAGTTGATTGGTATGCAGCTTATTATGCAAAATACCATACTAATTCAAAAGATATTTATAAAAGAAAAAAAACTTCCGAAGAGCAACGTAAATGGATTGAAGAATGGAGATCACAACAACCTTTGGCTAAGGAGATGAAAGAAATTTTAGAACTTTCTAATTATGATCCTGATGCACCTGAAATTGAAAGTTTCAAAACGAATGTAGATCTATATGGTTTTCTACATGGGTATTATTTAAAAGCAGTGTAAACTTAAGTATGAAGAAAATTGATTACATTTATAAAAACTTTGATGTCATCGCTTTTTCAAAAAACTTAAAGAAAATAAAAAAGAGTGAATGCTCTGAATTAAGTGACTTCTTAACAAGCATTGTTCTTATGAGCACTAGAGATATTTCACAAATTAAAAAAGAAATTAATTATCACCAGTTTACCAAATCAAAACTAGATAGTGAAATAACTGAAAGGTGGGGCAACTACTACACCTTATTTTCAAAGAATTGTGTGAACTTTTTAAAGAAGTTTGGAAATAATTATTCTGAAAAAGATATTGTGAAATACTTTTTTGAGCAAAAAAATTTACTTAATATGGATTTTTCAAATAGTTATGAAGAGTGGAAAAATCTATTTGGTATTCATGTAAATACAGGAGAGTTTTTTAGAAAATTCAAAAAACACTTTAAAATTATCTATTATGGGCATCTAAGTTATATGGCTGAGGACAGGCATAGAGATAGTCCTTATGAGGATATCTTTTGTCTTCATGTTCCGCAAAATAAAAAGTTTTATCTATTTTTTTATGGTTATGAGGAAGATGGAAATGATAGTTCAGGAGTTGCTAAAATTTATAACAAAAAACCAACTAAAGATCAGATAGAGAAAGACATAAAAACATCAAATATTTTTAGATATGCAGATCTTGCAGAGAAATATAACTGGAGGAAAATTATTCAAAGTTCTGGCATTATAAAATTTGATAAAGAGTATAATCGTATTTACTCTGACGGGTTTAAGTTTGAACACAAGGAAGAACCTTGTTTTTCAAATGAAAGTGATTATTTCAACTTTCATAATTCAAAAGGTGAATTGGCTATCGCAAGAAGCATGGCAATTTTAAATCCTGAAAAATACTTTAAGAAACACTTTAAAGACTGGAAGCAAGTAGCTGATACGTTAGGAGCTAGCAAAGGTGGATATCATGCCACCAAGAGAAAAGCTAAAATAGAAACTAACAAATTCTTTAAATTTGTGATGAGTGAAAAACTTAATTACAGAAATAATATTAAATTTATTGAGGAAATTATTTACTCCTATGACGATCTTGAAGGGTTTCTAAAGTATGTGCCTTTAAAGATACAAGAAAGTAAAGAGCTAAAAGAAGAGATAAGAATTCTCAGAATGTTTAGAAGCAATAACAAGAAGTTTATAATTGAAGTGTTTAATAAGAATGAAGATAAACTAGAAAACTTAGCTAAAAATTATATGCCAACCACTATTTTTGATGATCCAAAACTAATGTTTGAGTTGATAAAACTAGATCCAAATTTTAGTGCTGATATTGGAGAGAAGCTTAAAAAGAATAAATTGTTTATGTCAAAGGTCAATAAGCACTTAGATAATTTATAATAATAATGAAAAATAAAATATTAAATATTTCTACAAGATTCAGAAATGATGTTAATAGAGCAAAGATAAAGAAAGCTGACATTGTAAAAATTAAAGATCAGTATCCCACTCCTATTCATGGTGATTATTTCTATTCAGAGACCTCAGCACTAAAATTAGATAGAATGATTATTACAGGAAAATATCTCGCAGTAGCAGAAAAGAATATTTTTAAAGAAAAGCATAAAATTCTTAAGTCTCTAGACAAAATAGATCTAGAAAACTTTCAAATTACTTTATGGAGTATGAATATTTCATCTTTAAAAAAAATGAGAAAATATTGCAAAATTCCGGGTAGTCAAAAAAATTTTGGAATTTTAGGCATTTCTTACGAAAAGGTAAAATCCAAAGAACGTATTGCAGATGATTTTCATATCGACTTTGATGTTATGCTTGAACCCTCAGAATTTAAAAAAATTACTTATAAGTTGTTAAATAAAAAAAAGAATTTTGAGTATAATTTCTTATTTAAAGTTAAATCTAATGTAGATTATCCTCCAGAAAATATGGTTTATGGTAATGCGATCTTGGATTTCAAGATAGCTAAACATCAATCTTAGTAACTTGTGCAGGGGCCATGGGGGTACTGGGTATAGGATATATGTCCTTATGCTCAGAATATTTGATTAACTGTTAACCACTTATATTCTATTAAATGTCACTTTATTTATTTGAAATCTTGGTTAACAGAGCAATGAATTAATACAAAAATTTATTTTACCTTAAGTTACCAAATAGAATACTTAAATCCTGTGTATCTAAAAATTTAAGTATTTTTTTATGTGTATTGGAGACAAATGAATCTGGTCCACGCATTTGATCAGAATTATAATCTATATCGTGTTTAAAATTTCCTTTTTCATCAAGCAAAACTCCATTCTCTATATTTAATAAATAATTAAAAGCTTCATCAATACTATCTTTGTCTTTTTTAGGAACTTTATACCTAAGTTGGCTATATAATTTTCTGGGATCTTTAATAAATCCTCCCTCATATTCCATTTCAATATGCTCCCATTCTAAATCTCTAGGTCTTTGAATATGAGTTATGAAATTATAACCTTCACCTTTAGAAGTGACTAACACTTTAAATCTTCTGTCATAAAAGCTTTCAATAGTAGGTAATCCAATATGAATACTCAGAGGATCGTATTCATCTTTATTTAGCATCGCTAATTTAATTTTAGTAATCTTACTTTTTGTACTTACACCTTTTGTTTTATTGCAGACAATAACAGAGTAATAAGCTTTACCTTTGTTATTAATAAGTGGTGTGTTCTCATCTTTCAATATTAGAAAACTAAGTATTTCTCTTTCTCCTCTTGGATATTTAAATACTTTAGAATTTGTAAATATTGCCAGATATTCCCCAGGGGGGCAATTAGTGTGAGCTGTAAACCTATATATTTCTTGTTTCATTTAACATTCTATTAGTCTTTGAAAATTATTAATCAATAGAACATAAGTTGTACGACATTGGTTATTAGCAAGTTTTATTAGTATTTTTGATTAAATGAGTCAGTATGACTCAAGTTAGTTAGTTAGTCTTATAATGAGGTAATATGTTAATATGGCAATATGGTAGTTCTGTTAACTACAAGTAATCAAAATATTTTAATCTAAACTTTGTAGGATAAGCTTTTTATTCTTCTTAAATGCTTTGTATAAATTATTTTATTAATTTACCCTGTTTAAAAGTTCCTTCTATTACTTTTCCCATGGCATCAATAAACTTACCTCTTCCATGGAACACATCATTTTTAAAACCACCCTCATATGTCGTACCATTTGGATTAATATAATATCCTGTGCCATCTTTTTTATCTTCTTTAAATTCTCCTGAATATTTTTCACCACTGGGCTGTGTTAATGTTCCTTTTCCATTCATCTTACCGTTCTTCCAATCACCTTTGTATCTCAAACCATCTACCCAAATATATTCTCCAACCCCATCAAACAAATCGTATTTAAATTCACCTTTATAAATATCTCCACTTTTATATTTGATTGTTCCATATCCATGTTTTTTTCCTAATTGATATTTTCCCGAATAAACTTCTGTGACCTCATTTGTAACTTTCTCAACATGATCTAAGACTAAAGCTTCCTTATGATATGATTGATAATAACTTGCAGGTAAAATTAAGCTTTTTACAGGTTTGTAATATGGAGGATTTTTAGCTTTGAAAAAATCATCATCAATATGTTTGTTTTTAAACATAAAGTCATATTCTTTTTCAACATATCTGTCTAAAATTTTCATATAATATTCGTGTTTATTAGAAATTTTTTTGTAATTTTTTTCAGTAATAGTATCTAGAATAAAAACTGTATCATGCATATTTGATTTTTTTTCAGTATTAATTAATCTATATTTTTTATCTTTAGAGCAATAGAGAACAAATGCATCATTCCACAAAGTTTCTTCATACATTATGCAGTCGTAACAACTTATGATTTTAAAATGGGGTTTAAGTTTTAGAAAAAATTCTCCACTAAAAATTAATGGAGCTAAATAATTTTTAAAATGCTCCTCTTCATCATTAATTTCATTATACCCTTTTACACATTTAGTTATTTTTTCTGCTAAGTCGTAGACTAGCTCTGGTTTCCAATTATTTAAAATACTTAAAAGTTTATTGATATTTAAGTTTTTAAAAAAATGAGTAATTTTTCTTTTGTTTTTAGTTTTTTTATTTTCAACTACTTCTATATCTTTGTTAACTTTCACTTTCTTCATAAGGTATTTACAAATCTGACATTTTTGTTTACCAGTTAAAATCTTTGGAATTTTGAGTAATTTAAAATTATTATCACAATGTTTAGTTTCACATCTTACATGTGCATAAATTGTTTTATTGTTTAAATTTTTTTTCATTTTTTTTGAATCATAATTCACTTAACCACCTAGGCCAAGATCTTGAATTGATATTTCTTTTAAGTTTAAATTCTTTAATAATTATTCTCATTATTTCTGATTTTTTGTAACCTTCTGAATATAGTTCTTTTGCTCTTTTAATTTTATCGTTCTTTAGCCTCTGGACTTGAGGATCATATTGAACTAGGTTCGATTTATCTCCACCAACATTTCCAATTAATCTTTTATTTCCTTTCATTCCTTTTGCTCTTTTTTTCTCAAGTATTCCAGTAAGCTTCTTTCTATCCCTTAATGCTTGCTCAGCCTTAAGTTTATTAGGAAAAATTTGAAGCCCTCTAAATTCTTTAGGTATATTGCTGTTAGGTGTTTGTGGTGTTGAGAATAATATTTTGTATTGACCATTTAAATTATTTTTATCTACTGGTCTAATTTTATTATGGTTACTCATTTATTATTCTGCCCAAAATTTTTTAAATGCATCAATTTTTTCTTGGTTTATATTGTGAAAGACCCAAACCATAGTATTGTATTGATTTAAAACTCTATCATACGAAATCTTTGATTTTTCAAGGCATTTAATAAATTGAAGTCCTTTTTTTCTTCGGCCCTCAGGTTTATGAATTCCAGCACCACCAGTATTTTTATCATAGCTAGATATTGGTGTCGTGCCTCTTTTAAGAAGCAAACTTATATAGTGTTTAGATCCAAGCCCAGTCATCTTTCCGAACTCATCTGTGCTTATTTGGCCTTTACCTAAAATATATTCTCTTGGTTCTCTCTTGTAATTTCCTGAGCCAATAAATTGTTTTTCTTTTATTTTTAACAGCTCTGTTTTTGTTGAGGCTTTGAAAATTTTACCAGTAGAGGTTTGTTTCCAACACCATAAATTTTCACTTGAATTAAAATAAAAACTATTTTTATCGTAGATCCTTAACTTTTTAATCATTACACTTTAATCTCAAATAATAATAGTTTACAAAAATTATTCATTAATCTCATCTCATGAATTGTGTTAGCTGAAGCCAATAAAAGGTTAGGATTAAATAAAATTATAGCAACATTCTGAGCTCTTGAAATTGCAACATTTAATCTATTTCTATTGAAGAAAAAATCTTTATGACGAGGCAAGTTTTCAGCATCAGAACTTGTCATAGAAATAAAAACAATTTTGGCTTCTTGACCTTGAAATAAATCTATTGTTCCAACTCTAGTATCCTCTGAATATTTTTTTAATAATTTTTGCTTAATGTTGTTTGTTTGAACGTTAAAAGGTGCCACCACCATAATATTGTTTATATCCAATTTGTTTTTGCCTTTTTCATCCTCAAAATTTTTTCCTATAATTTTAGAATAATAATTATGAATTATATCAGCTTCTTCATCAGATCTTTGAGAGTTTCCAAAATGATCAGTTGGAACAAAGAAAATACCCTCATCTTTAATATTATTTAATCCAAGTTTAACAGATCTAGATTGAGTTACTTCATGTGGAATTAATCTAGAGTCATAAAAACTTTCTGAAATATATTTGCAAATTTCTTTATTTAATCTTCGTGTTTCTCTTAAAAATATTCCTTGTTCAGGAGGAATAGTATCTCGATCTTCTAAAATATAATCTAAAGAACTAAGTTTAGCATAACCATCATGAGTTCCTCTAATTGGTTGTGATAATTGCATTTGATCTCCAATTAATACTAAATTCTTAGAAGATGTTGCCATAGCTATAGTATTTGCTAATGAAACTTGACCCGCTTCATCAATAAATAAATAATCTAATTTTTGATTCATTCTGATATTTGAAAAAAACCATGCCGTGCCACCAAATAATAAAAAATCTTTAGTGTCTATTGGTTTATCTTTAATTATATCAATAATAAATTCACCATTAAAAAGATTTGTGCTGCTACTTTTTTTCATTCCCTTAAATTTAAATTTTTCAGCTTTAGCTTGTCTCTCTATTTCTGATAATAAATTTTTTATAGCTTCATGGGAGTTACTAGATACGCCAACTTTTTTATCGTCCTTCATAAGTTCTATAATTATTTTAGCACTATTATAAGTTTTGCCAGTTCCTGGAGGCCCTTGAATACTTAGACAACTATTCTTCATTTGTTTAACAACCTTTATAGACTCGTCTGTAATATTTTTATTTTCATCAATTAGTTTTTCTCCTGATTTAATTTTACTTAGATCTGGGTTACCCCTATTTAGAAGATCAAGAACACATTTGTAGCTTGCACCTTTTAAATTAATATAATTTTCAACAAACCTATTAAGTGCTTGTTCAAGAACCGCTATTTGAGCTGGTCCTCTTCTGCTTAAGGAAAGAACACTAGGCATTTCTCCTAAGGTCTGATATTTTTTTTCAGTCAATTTAATTTTTACGATATTTTTATTTGGAGAGTCTTCAGTAATTTCGATTATAGAACCAAGGGATAGATTTTGATGTGCATTGTATACTGTAGAGTCTTTTTTTAATTTATAATCTTGGTCGTTAAACTGATAAGTAAAAACATATCCTTTCTCAACTTTTTCTGGTTTGTCAGACTGTAAAAAACAATTTCCGATACACTCAGGATCTTCTTCTAGCTCATCATGAGTTTTATCCATTCGATCAAATGTTTCCCACCACTCAGGTTTTATTTCTCTTCGATGAAAACCAACAAGATTTTTTATAGTTTCTGTTAATGGATTTTTTGCTATTTCTTTTTTCTCTAGAGATTTTTTAAGTTCAACTTCAATTTTCTCCCAATCTTTTTTTTCTGTAGATTTCTTTTCTGTTTCCTCATTTATTGAAAACCAATCAATGCTTTCGGGTTTATTTTGGACTAAAAATTCTCTTAGATGAAATGTCGATTCACAGTCATCTTTGTTATATTCGATAATATCTTCTTTTGTTTTTTTATCTTTTGAGGACAACCAAAAATCATACAGTTTGACACTATCCTCAGCTTTTTTAACATCAGCTGTTCTTTTAAATCCATACAATACTTCTTCAATAGATTTTAATGACATATCTTTTTCTGTTGTTCTAACGGATTGGTTTACAATTAAAAAAAGATCAACAAATTTTTCCCCTCGTAAAAGGGAGTCAACAAAATTGCTTCCCTCTGGAAAATCAGAGGAGAATAGGGAAGCAAGTTGTCTTAAAGATCGTTTTTCATAAGAATTATAATGATAGAGATGAGCTTTTGGGTATTGTTTAAAGTGGCTTTTAAAAAAATTGATTAACTCAATAAAGTTCTCTTGTTCATACTTTTTTTTAAAATCTTTAGCCCAGAAATATTTGAACTCCATACCTTTTGGACCTTTAAAATAAACTCCATGCAGATACTCAAATCCTCTTCCATCTTCTTGCGGGTATCCTTCAATATCAAAAAATAAATCTCCATCATCTGGTTTTGGTAATTTGTAAAATCCCTTACCTTTGTCAGGGTCTAAAATTATATATTTACTTTTACCAGTTTCTCTTTTCTCCTCCTGAAGCTGGGCTTGACATATTCTGTCTATAAGAGCTTGTTTGTTAATTTTAACTTTAATTTTTTCAGGATTAGCAGATGCTAGTTTTTTAACCGTATTGATACCAATTTTTTTTAGTTTTTCAATTTGCGATCTATTTATCTTAGCTACTTGATTTATATAATTATCTTCAGTCCAAATCTTTTCACATTCATCTGTATAATCACAAAAATTACAATGAGAACATTTTTCAGGATAAACTTTTTCTTCGACAATATTTTTTAAAAATTTATCAAAATTTTTTTTTGTATAATGATAAAAGTCTATAAATTCTTTTATCTTATATTGGTGAGTTATATCAGCACCGTCTATTAAATACATTCTTTCAGGTAATATTCCTTGAATTGAGCTTAAGATATAGGAGTAAGCGGTAATTTGATAAATGTGTCTTGGTTTAGGTTTTCTAGTTATTTTCGTATCGTATACTTCATAACTAAAATCTCCAAGATCAGATGCGGTTTCAACTTTAATTAAAAAATCAGCTTCTCCCCTAAAATCTCCGTCAATTAAATATGCATGATAGATAAGATCATAACCCTTTTTTACTGCTTCTAAAGTTTTTTTATATCTCTCTTCTTCTGTTAAATCTTGCTTGATAGAAATATTTTTTTTGTAATACTTTTTTAAAAGATCAAAGTGTTTCTTTTCATGTTTAATACCAAATTCTTTCCATATCTTTTGATCAATACTCTCCTCATTTCTTTTGATTTCTTTGTAAAGAAACTTGATTTCATTTTTAATTAAATATTTGCAACTTACAAAATTATTAAGATCACTTGGAGATGTCAAAAATTTCTTATTTTTGATTTTCATTTCTTTTTAGTTCATTATTTAGAACTTTAATCTCAATTTCATTTTTTTTATAGTCATGAACAATTCTTAAATATCTGTAAAGTCTAAGTAAATTATAGGGAATATAATAAAAATTAACAATTAACTTTAGTAATGGTTTTGATTTATAATATTCCTCATTAGCTTTTTCTGAAATACTTTTATTTGCTAAGTATACTTCAATATTTTGTTTCCATTCTAAACAATAATTAAGTCTATCCCTAATAGTGTTTTTTAATTGATATCTCATATTAAGTATTCTGCTATTTGTCTGTAACATTCAGGCCTTACAGATGATTTTCCAATTATTTTAACTTGGCCGTTTTTAAAGCAATATATCCAATAATAGTGCTGTTTGTTCTCTTCATCAAAAATTTCTTCTATTCGAATTTCAGTAATTTTATCCATTAATTCTTGTGGGGTTTTGTTGATTTGACCATGATGCTAGAGAAAGGAGACATACTAGAAAGATGAAAGCTAGCATCATGGTATTAATGATCATGCTTGACAATATATGTAGTTTACTATAAATTGTCAATAGGTAAACAACATAATATGAAAAAAAGCCATAAAATATATGATGAATATAGTACAGACCTAGAAATCAACGATTCTAGTCCATTGTATAAATCTTGGAATGATAAATGGTTGAGTTATTTAAGGAATTTAAATGGACTTTATGAAAACCAACCCCTTACAGAAATAAAATTTAATATTGTAGAGCACTATACTGAGGATGGTCTTGAGAAAGGGGATTTTGACCCATCTACCAATAAAATTATTAGTAATGAAAAAAATTACAAGGTTATTGATTTATTTGGTGAAGATTACAAACAACTTTTTCTAGAATTTATGAACCTAAATCTAAGCGTTTCTAGTATTGAAAGCTTTATCAACAAATATGGAACACTTGGCTCTCCAATAGTACAGAGAAAATATTCAGAACAAGGCGAAGATGAGCATAAAAATAACAATATTATTCAGGGAGAATTAATACAGTGTTGGTATGTAGAAATTAAAAACCTTCAATCATTACTTAAAAATTATCAATATTATCTTAAAAAGGATTTTAAGAAATTAAACGAAAAATTTAAAATTATTCAAAAGAATGAAACATATTATTGGAGTTTTAAAGAAACAGAAAATTTCGATGAACAATTTCCACTGGTAATTAATTTTTTTTCTAAAAACTACAATTATCCAGTAACAATTAATAATGAAATAATACAAATTGATAGTGATAATGTTGATCAAATATTTACTGAATATTCTATTGAAGTAATTAAAAAGTTTTATTCTGAGAGAACTAGAGCTTATATAGATTTAAGTAATAGTTGGTTTAATACAAAATTTGAGCCAAAAGGATTAATAGGTTTTATATGGCATCAAGCTATAAAGTTAATTGAGGATAAAAACCAAATCAAAAATTGTAAATATTGTAGTAAAGAATTTGTAATAGGACAGGGTGAGGCAAGAAAAAATAAAGAGTTTTGCACTAGATCTCATGCAGTCTTGAGCAAAAGAGAAGATAATTTTTCAAATAATATTTCTAAAATTTTTATCAAAAAAGGATATGAAATTAAACATCTGGAAAGAGATAGCATGTTTGATTTTGTAGTACTTAAAAATAAAAAGAAGGTTTCAGGAATTAATATTAGCCTATCAGAAAGCTTAGATAGCAAAAGTAAGAAATGGAATTTCTTGATTCAGAAAAAAATTAAAGAGCCTATGTTGTCAGAGAATTTACAATCTGCATATTTGATTAATAAAAACTTGGATTGTTTTTTATTTAATAAAAATAATAATCAATTTAAAAAATTAAAATCACCTATGGAATATGATTCTTTAATTAAATTTATAAAAAGTAATGAAAAAGAAACTAAGAACAAATAAAAAGCTAATTAATCTTTTAAGACAAGAAACTCCTAAACAGCGTCAAAAGTTTCTTAATGAAGTAGACCATGTATTGTGTGAGGTTTTTGGCCTTGAATACAAGGATTTACCTTGGAGAAATCTTAATGCTTGCGATAAGGATTGGGATAAATACGTAGGAGATGTAAGGCTAGCTATATCAAAAACCCTTGTAGAATTTAATAAAAGGAACAGGGTATTACATTAAAAAATTAAAATATTTCAACTTTTTTAAAGAAAATCATTTTAATTATGAAATTGGTTGCGGGGGACGGATTTGAACCGCCGACCTTCAGGTTATGAGCCTGACGAGCTACCAGACTGCTCCACCCCGCGATAAATCTTTTTACAAGATAAATTTTTTATATTTTTAAGGTTCTCGTATTTCAACATAGAATTTTAATAAATTAAAAAAATTTGATAAATCGCTGTGATAACTATCACCAAATAAAATTTTTGACCACAATATATCGAGTTCAGAAACAGAAATGTTATTCATATCTATAGGTTTTATGGAACCATTTTTGAATAGTCTTGTTATATCGTCTTTAAACTTTTGATTAACGAAGTTAAAATCTGGAATTATGAATTTTTCTTTAATATAGTTAATTTCTGTCTTTCTAACTCCCCTCTCGTTATTTGATAATTCTTCAAGTTGAAGTTGTCCATATAAACTTAGAAACCAAGAGGCTATTAATTTATTATCATTTAAATTTTTTGATTTTAATAGAATAAAATTTGTGGATATTACAGCTTCTTCCTCGATAATAGAAATTTTTCCATGCCTTCTGGTTGCTCTAGGGATTAATATTGTACCTTTTTCATAAACTCTTGAACTTTTAAGAATTTTGATTATTTCATCAAAAGTTTTAGATTTTTTATATTGAACATTTTTTGTTGATTTATTAAATAAATTTTTAAAGTTTATGAAAATATTTTTCAATTTTTTTTGATCTTTTATAGTAAAATTATTTCTTGGATTGATAGCTAAATAATCAAAACTTTCTTTATTTATCATAGTTGGTATCATTTCAGAATTTTTTATACCAAGCATAAATTTTTCAGATGGCAATGAAAGTATTTCTTTTCCCAACTTATTATTTTTATTTGGAAAAATTAAATCACTACCACCAGTATTTCCAGCATTTCCTCTTGGAAGAAAATTACAAGAAAAATCAATTTTATTAAATTTACATTTTGATTTAGTTATTAATTTGTAAAAACTTTCATTATTAAAATATTCTTTCCAACCTAAATAATTATTTTTAATTAATTCTTTTTTTTCAATCTCGCTTATTGAATAATTTTCATTTGAAGAATTATTTTTAAGATCTTTTTCTAGTTTAATATAATCTAAATTTTCTAAATCATTATTAATTTCAATAAATTTAACTTTGTTTTTTTTTGATTTTTTGTTTCCTATTAACAATAAAGTATTTTTTGCAACATCAGAAAATATATTCTTATGAGGATAATTTACTACGTACTCCAAACCAAAATTATTAATTAAATATTCTCTAAACTTTATAGTTTCTTTGGAAAGGCTTGCTAGATATCTTGCAGGAAAAACAAAAATAAAATTAGTAGATTTATTAGAAAATGACACACACTGCTCTAAATGTAAGCATTCAACCCCCAATTGACCAATAGACAATTTAGAATTTTCTCTAGTTTCATTAAAAATTTTTTTTGCTAACATTTCTTTTTCTTCTGAATTTTCTTTATTAGCGCCTCTCTTGAATGGAGGGTTACAAATTATAATTTTTACTTTGTTAAAATCATTTTTTTTTAAATCAGTTATATTTTTGTTAGTAATTTTTGCAGAGTTTCCATTACTTTCTAAATTTATAAAATTTAATCTTAAAGTTAGACAATCAATAAAATGTTCATCAATTTCATTTGCCCAAAATTGATTATTGGAAATATTTTTATGAAAATTATTTAAATTTATAAATAAATTCCCAATCCCTGCGCTTGGATCAAATATTAAGTCCTCTTTATTCAATTGTTTTTCTAATATATTTTTTGAAAAGAATGCTACTAAATTTGACAACTCATCATCTGTCGAAGTTATTATTCCTTGTTGAGCTTTTTCATAATTTTGATGAACTATGGATTGAATTATAAAACCTAGATCTGAACCATCTTTAAATGATTTGCCTGCTTCAATACCATTATCAAATATTTTGAAATCCTTTTTATAATTAATTTTTTTGTTAATTGCTTCAAAACCATTACTAATTAAGATTTTTTCAATTGTATTCTTATTTCTTGAAATTTTTTTTCCTAAAATTGATCCAACAATATACCCAGATAGTGCTTCAGAAATAATTTCATCCCATAGTTTTTTATTATTATAATTTTTTTGTAATTTCTTCTCTAATTCTGATAACCCAAACTTCCATTCAGTAATATTTTTGTCAAAAACAAGATTGATAATTGATTTAAGTTCTGTTTCTAATTTTTTTGTAAAATTATTAAAACTTTCTTTAGAAAATTCAGCTACTTTAATTGGACTAGGTTTTATCAATTGATGAATTACGGTATCTCGCTTATCAGAATATCTGTACAAATTTATAATTTCTAAATTTGTTAGAATATAAAATGGTTTTTCCATTTCGTTTTTGAGAGTTTCGGCATAACCCTTGACTTGTTCATTAAAAGCATAATTGAATACGGCAGATCTTGTTCTCTTAATTTCACAAATAAGAACACTTTTTTTATTTTTTTTGTTTTGAAATATATAATCTGGAATTGTACCATTATTTATTTTTCGATGATGAACCAGTTCATAATTCTCAAAAAAAAATTTATTGTCTAAAAAAATTGGTTTAAATGAAAATTCAAATACTGGATGAAAAACTTTTACCTCATCATCAGTGTATTTCGGTAGTTTCATTTACAATTGGTGTTTCGATAATTTTGTTTAATATTTTTTCATTATTTCTATTAACAATAATTTTTTTATTCAGTCTTTTCAATTTAGATTTATTAAGCAAAGACCAGTCAGGCAACTTAATTTCAGCTAATTCATAACGTTGAATTTTAAATAAACCAGATCCTTGATTCCTAGAGCTATTTATCACTTTAGACTTAAAAATTTTTGAATTTAAAATTATTATCATTGCATTAATTGATAAATGTTTTGGTTTGAGAATATAAAAATTATCTGAAACGCATAAGTTTTGATAGTTTTCAAAGAATTCTATATTATCTCTAAAAAAATAGTTAAAGATAATTGGACCCTTCTTTAGATTGTGATTAAAGGATTTTAAATTTTTTTTATGAATTTGTTTATATCTTTCTGAAAGATTTTTTTTCAATATATTTGGTATTATTTCCTCAGAACTAAATATGTAAGCATAACTTGGAGTTATTAATTTATTATCTTTATTTATATTTGCAGATTTGAGTATAATTTTTTTTGATAAATGAAAATATCTGTCATTTTTAGTTGCTTGAAAAGTTTTTTTTGAAATTAAACCCAAGCCTCTCTTTATATCTACTAAATTTGATAAGTCGGTAAATCCATTAATTTTACTATCGATTAAATTTTTTTTGTTTAATTTTTCTTTTTTTAAAATAATTATTTTTGCATCAATTAAAACATTTTTAAAAGGAGTTTTTAATTTAATAACTTTTAAAATTCTGCAATTATTTTTTATTAATTGCATTAATTTTTTTCCATATTTAGTTTGATCAATAATGTCATCGACAATTAAAGTACAAATGCCCCCATCTTTTAAATCCTGGATTACTTTAAGCAAGAAATAAACATAAAGATTACTTTTTTGATCTATTTTTGTTGAATATTGTTTTTCAAATGAAATGATTAATTTCTTTTTAAATTTTTTAGAAATAATTTCATGTCTAACATATGGTGGATTTAAAATTATAAAATCAAATTTTAATTTGGATTTACTTAATAAATAATCTGAATTCTTTAAACTCTTAAAATCAATTTTATTTTTAAATTTTGAAATTACTTTGTTATAAAATTTCGTTTCTATCTCGTGACCATATAGTTTAAATTTAATTTTTTTTATCTTAAGCAATGACTCAAAAAAAACACCTTCACCAAAACAAGGATCTAAAATTTCAATTCTTTTTTTTTTTATAAATTTAATTGAATTTTTCACCATTAGATCTGCTATCTTTTTTGGTGTAAAAAATTGTCCTTCAGATTTATTCATTTTCTAAAAATTGATTTAACACTGTGAGCAAGAAATATACTTAGAAGTGGGGGAACTGCATTCCCAATTTGTTTACATAAACTTCTAATGCTAGAGAATTCTGGTGTAAAATAATCTGGAAAGGATTGAATTCTTAAAGCCTCTCTTGGTGTAATAAGTCTTTTTTGACTATAGTGGTAGTTGGTTCCTACATTTGGTCTATTGAAATAAGTATTTATTGTTGCAGAAAACTTTTTTGGATCCAGTCTCCCATATGTTGTAGTTCTTCCTCCAGTTTTTTTTATTCGCATTACTCTCGGTGAAGCTACACTATCAGGAATTTGTTTATAATTTCCACCTGGCTTTATATATTTTATATATTCTTTATCCAAAGGCGACATTCGTAATTCAAAATGACATGTGATATTATTAGAATTGTTACCATCTCTTAAATATTTTTGATAAAATGTTTTTGGCTTATACTTATATTTAGCCTTATTACCTTTTAAAACTGGAACTGGAAGATCATCTAATGCTGAAAAAATATTTGTTTTATCAATTTCAATTTCTAATCCAAGATCTGATATTTCAGTATCAAGATTTAACTTAAGGTATGAGACGATTTTATTTATACTTGGTGTTATTGGTTCGGATAAATTTTTTTTCCAGGCAATTAAAATTTGTCTTTTCCTTGTTTGGGGAATTAAATAATTTGTACAGTCAAATTCTTTTATTATTGCGTTAAAACCAAGTTTAGTAATATAATTTACTATATATTCAGTCAGTTTTTTTTTTCCTATATATGAATTTTTTATACCTGGAACGTTTTCAAATAAAATAACACTTGGTTTAATAAATTTTATTGTTTTAATAAAGTTAAAAATTTCTTTGCCTCTAGGATCATCTTTTTTTCTTTTACCTAAAAGAGAAAATGATTGACAAGGAGGACCTCCTATTAAAACGTCAGATTTAGGTAGTATATTTATAAAATCTTTAATATCTCCACAGGTGGCTTTCTTTTTTATTAAGTTTTCAAATGATTTGCAGCTGTCTCTATCAATATCATTTGCAAAGATTGTTTCAAAACCTAATCTATTAAAACCGTAATCAAGTCCACCACAACCGCTATATAAACTTGTAACTGTTAATTTTTTGCTCATTTCTAATTATAAATTTTTATTTATTATTAATTATTACTATATTCGAGTCACGTTGACTCACCCAACTCATTCATTCTTTTACTAACATCTAATAGCTTTAAATTATTATATGTTTTTAGTAGCATCTTAGGATCTGAATGTCCTGAAATATACATAGTTTCAGCTACAGATAATTTTTTATCTTTCATAAAGTTTGTTAAGGCTTGTCTTCTTAAGTCATGAAATTTTGCATCCTTTATATTGTAGAATTTACATAAATTACGAAACTGTTTACTTACGGCCATTCCAGATAATCCAAAAGGTAATTTAGTACTTTTCAATAAATCCAATGCTTTTTTAGTTAAGGGTATCGTTCTTGGTTTAGTTTTAGCTATAGGAATAAACAAGCTTTGATCAATTAAATGATCCTCTTTTATTCTTAGTATTTCACCTTGTCTCATACCTGTTTCCAATGCAATTTGAATTATAGTTTTAAGTTTTTCAGAAGTTTTATTTCCGTAAATTAAAAGTTTTAGTTCTTTATCTGTAAATCTTCTGTCTCTAGGCTCAGGTAGCTTTGGCTTTCTAATATCTAAAACTGGGTTATCTATCTTAAAACCCCATTCTTTTCTTGCTATAGAGAATAGGTGAGAGATGACTGCTAATCGTCTTTTAACAGAGGAAGGTTGTAAATATTTTAAGGCTCTGTCTCTATATTGTGCAATAATACTATTATTAATCAGGTTTAGTTTAAGATTAATAAAATGTTCTTTTAGAAGATATTTAATTAATTTGTTCTCCATACCTTTAGATCTCTTATGGATAGTAATTTCATCTCTATATCTAATTAAACAATCTTTAAATAAGGGATAGTTAATTTTTAAAATATCAATTTCTTCCCTAAAGTATTTAAGCTCTATATTTTTAGCCCAAATTTGAGCATCCTTCTTTACTATAAAAGTTTTAGTAGTTGTCGGATGTCCTTTTATTCTAATTACACACTGCCATTTACCAAGTCTTTTTCTAAAGTACGCCATATCATTCCTCCAATTTTGAGTACGAGAGTGAGTACTTGTGATTACTTAGTTAAATTAATTATTGTTTACCTGTGAAAATTGGGGTGGTGCAGTACACTCATAATGTATTGGTCCCAGGTTCGAGTCCTGGCGGGCCCACCAAATCTAGGAAAATCAACGTTTAGAAATTTTGATTTTTTGAAATTTTGTCAAAAAACCCTCTAAAAATTTTTTCATTGTATACCAAATTGAGTCCAATCCTTTTTAGCAATGTACTGGTCACCTTAAAATTGATTTGTTATCATATATATATGGGGAAAAAGGCCAAATGTTATAAATGTAAAAAAACTGTAAGTTTACAGATGCCTATTGAGAGAGATTTAGAAGATAGACTAGATATATTCGAATGTATTAAATGTGGAACCAATTTTAAATTAAACGTTCGTCAGTATCTAAAAAATATTAATAAAAAAAATTTTGTCATAAGTACTTTTTCATCAAAACGTAAATTTTTACAAGAAGACGATTGGGTATTACAACAGGAAACTGGAAGTCAAAAATTTTTTGCAAAGTATTGGTGGGTAATTGTAATAATTACAGCTATACTGGTAATTTGGGATGATATAAGACACGGTAGAATGTAATGGAAACTTGGCAGATAGTATTAGCAATAATTATAGTTAGTTTATCAATCGTAATGCCAATTTATTATTCATATAAAAAGAAGAAATTAGCTCAGCAACTAAAAGAGGGCAGAGAGGTTACCGAAAGAGAAAAGATCAGAGTTTATGTAGATAACATTAACCAGAGATTTAGAGATAAACATAAGTGAAAATAAGCAAAAAAGATTTAAGGGGAACGTATCCTAAATGGATCATGGTTGTATGGTCCATAATTTGTTTAATAGGAGCAGTTTTTGTTTGGCAATATTCTGCAATAGTTTCAGTTTTGTTGTTAATTGCAAGTTGGACTTTTTTATCATATCTTTGGGGGGCAAAAATTTGGGGTAAATTAAAATGAAAACAAAAAAAACAAAAAAAACAAAAAAAAAACAACCTCAAAGTAATCATTTTAAAAAAATTTCTAATAAAACATTTTCTGATTGAATGCAGCATTTGATCGATAATTTTGATATTGAATGGCTCGATAGTCATACAAATCGTGAAGTAATGATTTTACCAATGGGTCTACAAACTTATTTTGCTGACTATCTGCAAGAATTAGGAACATATGTAAGAATGAATGGAATTGATTTAACAACTGTTTCTTGCAAGAAAATGCACGGGGAAATCTCAAATTTTACTAAAACTGAATATAAAAATTTCTCTAAAAGCAAAAAAGACATAGACACAATTTTTTTTGCATACTCTTATTCATTGGCCACTTTATGCTTAACTGATAGAACTGTTAGAAAATTAGTTGGGGTAAAAAAAGGTTTTTTTGGTTAATAATCATTCAAAAAAACAATACTACTAATTATTTTTTCATATTCATAAGCTTTTTTCTTCCCGCTTAAATAGTCTTCATTTTTTAAATTTTCCTCATTATGAATAAGACAACATTTACGCCATAAATCAAAAGCTTCTTTTCTTGTTACACCCCAGGTTCTATGAAAACGTTCATGAACAAGATTTGCGAGTTCATTAGAAAAATTTTCATCTCCAACAAACTTATCTAACCCGGTAGTATGTATATAAATTACTATTACAAAATAAAAAAAGCTTTGTGCTTCAAGATTTTTTTCTTTTAATTTTTTTACTATTTTAGGAAACTCCTTTTCGACTATTTTAACATCCAGATCATAAATTATTGAAACATGTTTGGTTAAATCTTTAAAGTATTTATAAGGGTTGTTGGGCATTATCTAAATCTAACCAGTTTTAATATCTTCGGAACCATAACATATTGACTGTGCTTCTGTGATTTTCTCAGGTAGTCCATCTAGTTTCCAGTTGTTATCTTTTATATCAAAGTATTCATCTGGATCAAAACCTTGATTACCAACTAACGTAATTCCAAAAAAATTGTCATGATTATACCATGCCATCATTGAGTTAATCATTTTCTCTATATCTTTAAGTCCTGGTGCTTGCATCAAAACTAAGTTCATATAGTTAAACATTGGCTGAACCATAATAACCTCAACCTCAAGATCTTCCTCATGTCCGTTAATTTTAATAGGAATTAATTTATTTTGTAAATTTTTGATATTTTCATTTTCTTTTTTGGTTGAAAAAGAAAAAACAATGTTCATTCTCGCACAATCATTTTTTCTAATAATTAAACTTAATTTATCACCCCATATAACTTCACCAGGTTTAGTTGTTACTATAAATTCATCGGAAGTTATTACATTCCAATCATCTTCATTTGCTTGAGCCTGATAAGCAATTATTAATAAAAATAAAAATAGATGTAATGAAATAAAGACAATAAAACGCTTCATGGTTTTGGCTCCTTTTTTGTGGTTAATAATTTGTAATTGGTAATGGTTTCACTCCTCTTCTTATCAAGAGGTTTACGAAGGAAGGAAAATAATGAAAAAAAACATAAACGTGAGAAAAGGAATGAAATCCAACGCATGATTCTATTAAAATCAAGTCTTGTTGTTTTTATTTGGACTCAAATTTGTTTAAAAAAAGAAATTTTTCTAAATGATTGTATACCAAATTGTGTAAACGAATTTACACTTTAGTAATAAGTCAATCATTTGAATGTTAATTTTAGTTCTCTAAGATCTCTCATAATGTATTGGTCCCAGGTTCGAGTCCTGGCGGGCCCACCAAATTGACTTAGACAAAAAATTTAATTATTAGAAAATTCCTCTAAAACTTCAAATAAAGCATCAATGTTGCCATCGTTAGAGCTTAAAACTGAAGCGAATTCTTCCTTTTGAGTCCTTGCTAGACTAAGACCCTCAATTATTAAATCTCTTATAAGAGGGTTATTCGGATCTTTTGTATAAATTCTCCAATCAATATTTATCTCAGGCCTTTCATTGGTGGCTTTTAGTAAACTATTTACAATAGTGTAATTGTCATTAAGTTTCTCTTTGTTAGTTACGTCAATTTCTGGGTTAGTGTACTCTGCTAATCTGCTAGAGAAACTTTTTAAAAAATATTCTTCAAATAATTTAGCATATTTTCTTTTTTCCTCTTCATTTAGACTTTTTCTTTTTGAACCAAGCGTATAAAAACCAATACCTTTTATATCGACTGTTTCCTTAGCAATTAATTTTAATTTTTGTATTTTTTCATCTTTAGAAATATTTTCACCAAGTAATTTTGAAGCTCTATTTACTGTAGACTGAACGAAAATATCTGGTTCGATTGAGAGTGAGATTGATGAAATCGTGAAGAAAAAAATTAAAAATGTTAAAAATTTCAGTTTCATTATTTATGAATGAAATTACTGTGTCTCTATTTCTTCCCAATCACTATCATCTTGAGTTTCAATAATTTTTGTACTGTTCAAGATTCTTTGCTGCCTATCCTGTAAGTAAAGACTTTTCACAGAAGCATAAAAGTCTAGTGAATTTTTTTCTAAGTTTTCAATTGAGTCAAAATTCTTCGCTCTAAAATCTACACCAGCAGTTACTTTCGATGCATAATAATCTACATCCTTAAAATAATTTGTGTCATTTCTTACAGTTACATTATACCAAGCATCACCACCTACAAAATTTGTTATAGATGCAATGGTATCTCTAGCAGTGCTAGGTCCTAAAACTGGTAGCACTAAGTAACATCCAGGACCAATACCATGAGAAGCTAAACTTTGCCCATAATCTTCTTTAACATATTCACTGAAACCTAAGTATGTTGCAACATCAATTAATCCTAAAATACCAACTGTTGTATTAATTAAAAATCTTCCAGCATTAATACCAGCTAGAGCAAACTCACCTTGAAGAACATTATTTGGTATAGTTACTAAATTAGATAAATTGTTGAGTGAGTTACTTACACCAGTTTTAACTGGTGATGGTAAGACTCTGTAAACACTTGAAACTGGCTTGAAGATGATTTTATCTAAACCTTGATTAAGTGCAAATGATGCTTTATTAAAAGTCTCAGAGCAATCCTTGATTTCTGATGGCTCATTTTTTTTTAAAATAAGCTCTCCATCAGAACCTGAGTGAGCATTCACAACTAACGTAAAAGTTGTAATTAAAATAACTATAATTTTTCTCATCATCTACTGATCTGTATAATACAATGTTAAATAAATTAAAATAAGAATAAATCATTTTTATAGCTCAAATGTGGCCTAAAATATCAACAAATTATTCACCCAACTTTAATGCAATTAAAAGAATAAAAAAAAATATTAAATTTATAATTATTCACTATACCGGTATGGAATATGAATCATCTGCGTTGAATAGACTTTGTGATATCAAGACAAAAGTTAGTGCGCATTATTTTATAAAAAAAAATGGTTCAATTATAAATCTTGTGCCTCCAATATATGAAGCTTGGCATGCGGGAAAGTCCAGCTGGAAAGGTTTAAAATCTCTTAATAAGTACTCTATAGGTGTTGAAATACAAAATTCTGGCCATGATAATAAATATGAAAATTTTACTCAAAAACAAATTATCTCAACTAAAAAATTATTAAAATATTTAATGAATAAATATAAAGTTAAATCAAAAAATGTTTTAGGACATTCTGATATTGCTCCAGATCGTAAAAAAGATCCTGGAGAAAAGTTTCCATGGAAAGAGTTAGCAAAATCTAGATTGTCCCAGTGGCATAATTTGAATGAAAACAAACTCAAACGAAAAAGATTAATACTACTAAATTTTGTTGAAGAAAGTAATTTTATGACAAATTTGAGTAAGATTGGTTATTTTAAAACTTTAAAACAAAAGAAAAACATAAAAAAAAGAAATATTATTAAGGCTTTTCAACGACATTTCAGGCAAAATTTAATAAATGGAATTTCTGACCAAGAATGCTTAATGATTAGCAAAGATTTACTAAAATCTTAACAATTGTTGTTGAAAAAAATTTATTTAATTATAAATTGTTACCGCCAGATAAATGACTTATCGCTTTAAGCAATTAAAGAGGAAAGTCCGGGCTCCGCAAGGATACAGTGCCAGGTAATACCTGGCGGGGGCAACCCTAGGGATAGTGCCACAGAAAATAAACCGCCATAACATGGCAAGGGTGAAAAGGTGTGGTAAGAGCACACCGGTTCTATTGGTAACAATGAACGCTGGAAAACCCCACTGGGAGCAAGACTAAGTAGAGGTGATACTGTTGAAAAACTAAAAGCAATTCTTGGCTAGTCACCTGGGTTAGTCGCTTGAGTTTGGAAGTGATTTCAAACCTAGAGAAATGATAGGTTTAAATGACAGAACCCGGCTTATAGTTTATCTGGCAAATTTTCTTCATTTAAACAATCGACAATTTATAAAATAAATTAGCTTAAATTGCTTATTTAAACCCTAAATTGTATGTATTGACACCTAGCCTAAAAACCCATAATATCCCATGTATTCCCATTAAAGGGGGATAAAGGAATATATGGTTTATGTTTTTATCAACCTACGAAAACAAATTAGACAAAAAAGGAAGGGTGTCAGTGCCGGCGAGCTTTAGATCTTATTTATCTAATTTAGGATACAATGGAGTTATTTGTTATCCATCATTTAACAATCAATCAATAGAAGCATGGCCCCAAGATAGAGTTGAGAAAATTTCAAATTCAATAGACACCTTAAATCCTTTTGAAGAAAAAAGAGATTTTTTTGCAACTTCAATATTATCAGAAAGCATAAATTTACAATTTGACAGCGAGGGAAGAATTTCACTTACGCCAAAATTATTAAAACATGCAAAAATTAAAAATAGCATGGTGTTTGTTGGTCAAGGCAAAACCTTTCAGATATGGGAACCAACAATTTTTGAAAAATTTAAGGTCACTGCAAGAAAAAAAGCAAATTTAAATCGTGCAAGTCTTAAATGGGAGCATTAACTTAAAAATAACGGGGGATAACGAAATGACAATTAACTTTAAAACGCCAGAGATAAAAGAATTACAACCTAGACTTTTAGTAATGGGAGTTGGTGGTGCAGGTGGAAATGCAATAAATGAAATGATTGAAAATGGAATGCAAGGAGTGGAATTCATTGCAGTTAATACTGATGCACAAGATCTAAAACATAGTAAAGCAAAATCAAAAATACAAATTGGTTTAAATTTAACTAAAGGTTTAGGGGCAGGTGCAAAAATTGACATAGGACAAGCTGCAGCCGATGAGTCTTTAAATGATATCGTTAATGTTTTACAAGGTGCAAATATGGTTTTTATAGCCGCTGGAATGGGCGGTGGAACAGGGACTGGTGCTGCACACGTAATTGCAAGAGCCGCTAAAGAATTAAATATTTTAACTGTTGGAGTAGTGACATTACCGTTTTTATATGAAGGCCCGTCAAGAATGAGAAGAGCTCAGATTGGTCTTGAGGAGTTAAGAAAACATGTTGATACTATTATTGTAATTCCCAATCAAAATTTATTTAAAATAGCGAATGAACAAACTACTTTTGAAGAATCATTTAATCTTTCAAATAATGTTTTAATGCATGGTGTACAAAGTGTTACTGATTTAATGGTAAGACCAGGAATCATTAATTTAGATTTTGCTGATGTTGAAACAGTTATGGCCTCGATGGGTAAAGCCATGATGGGAACAGGTGAAGCTGAAGGTGAGGGTAGATCCATGAAAGCTACAGAAATGGCAATCAGCAATCCTTTAATTGATGACTATACTCTTAAGGGCGCAAAGGGATTACTTGTCAATATTACAGGTGGTAAAGACCTTAAATTATTTGAAGTTGATGAAGTAGTTAACAAAATAAGATCTGAGGTTGAGGCTGATGCCGAAGTAATTATAGGTGCAATTACTGACCCGTCTCTTGAAGGTAAAATAAGAGTATCAATTGTTGCCACTGCTTTAGATGGACAACAACCAGAAACAAAATCAGTTATAAACATGGTACACAGGATTCAAAATAGAAATCCTGGATATTCTGATTTTTCAAATTTAGGATCTAATACTTCTTTTAATTTTTCAACTAGTACTCCTATTTCAAGTGGTGCTAATGCTTTAAAATTAGAGAATGAAATATCAACTGAAAATGTTAGTGAAACCGTTTCAACAGAGAATATTAATCAAATTAATGATCAATATCATGAGGAATTATTAAAGAACCAACAAGTTGAAAGTTTAGTTGAAAACACTAAAGAAGATGAGGAAAGTTCTTTTACTAGAGAAGCTGTCGATGAATCACCTCAAGAAGATGAAATAAAAGATGATTTAAAGGAGTTTGGTGTGGATAGGAATGCACCAGACTTATTTAGTTCTCAAGAAGAAACATCTTCAACAGAAAATCTTTTGTCCAAAGAAAATGAGGACCAAGAAGACGACTTAGAGATACCAGCATTTTTAAGAAGACAAAAAAATTAATGGTCTTCGTAAAAATAAATGGAAGCCACCATAGTACAGGATAAAACAAAACATTATCCAGTACTGCTAAAAGAAATTATTAGCATTATTACCCCTCAATATGGTGGCACATTTATCGACTGTACCTTTGGTCAAGGCGGTTACACTCGAGAAATTCTTAAGAACAAAAACAACAAAGTTATTGGGTTTGATAGAGATTCTGAAAGTTTAAAAATTGCAAAAGAAATTGAAAAAAAATTTCCAGGAAGATTTAGCTTTAAAAATTTAAATTTTAGTAAATTAGGAAATTTAAAACTCAAAGATGAAAACGTTCGAGGTGTATTATTTGATCTAGGTTATTCATTTACACAGATTAAAGATCCAAAAAAAGGATTGTCTTTTAATTCTAGAGGATCGTTGGATATGAGGATGGGTTTAAACGAATTTTCAGCTAAAGAAGCAATAAATAAATTAGATGGAAAAAGTCTTATTAAAATTTTTAAATTTTTTGGTGACGAAAGAGATTCAAAACTAATCGTTAAGAATATTCTTAAAGATAGATTGTTAAAAGAAATAGATACCCCTCATTTAGTAAAAATTATTGAAAAATCAAAAAAAGGAAATAATAAAAAAATTCACCCTGCAACTAAAGTTTTTCAGGCATTAAGAATTTTTGTTAACAAGGAAATAAGTGAGCTAATTTATGGAATGATACATGCAGCTAAAGTTTTAAAAAAGGATGGTCTTTTGGTTATCGTAACTTTTCATTCTTTAGAAGATAAAATTGTAAAATATTTCTTTAGAAGTCTTTCAGAACATAAAAGTGTATCTAGATACCAACCTGATAAAATACACGAGGAAATCTTATTTAAATTACATCAAAAAAAGCCAATAGTGCCATCGACTCTAGAGCTTAAAGAAAACCCTCCTTCTAGGTCTGCAAAATTAAGGTGCTTAATAAAAAAGGAAAATATTTACGATTTTAAAACTGATATTTTAGACAAATTTAAAGATTTAATTGAAATTGAAAATCTTGGACATAACTTATGAAAAAAATACTAACTATTGGTTTAATTTTTTCACTTATTGTAATTACCTCTTTTATAAAAAATTCTACAAAGAAAATTGATGAAGAATTGTTCAGTTTAAAAGAGAATATATCAGATTTAAATTTAGAATTAGATAATGTGAAACTTGAATTTGATTATTTAAGCTCTCCAGAAAAACTGATTAGTTATCAAAATCTTTATTTTGAAAATAAATTAACCCAAAAGAGTATAAATGAAATTGGAATTATTGGCTTCACGAGAGAAAAAATTCTTACAAACGATGTCAAAATTATAGATAGCGAAAAATAATATTATGAAGTTTATTCTCCAAGAAAACAAAGAAGAATTTGAATTTAAAAGTGACAAAAAAAACTTTGATATTAAGTTTAATAGAGTTGCATTTATTTTTTTTATTTTTTTTCTAATTTCTTTAATTTATTGTATTCATCTTACTCATCTGGGATCAAGAGATTTAAATTCTAATATTTCAAAGAATTATGGCTCTTTTAAAAAAATTCAGAGAGCAAATATCTTAGATCGAAACAATCATTTTTTAGCAAAAACTGTTAATTCTATTGATATTGGAATAAATCCAGTTGAAGCGATAGATAAAAAAAAATTGTTACTTAATCTAAAATACATTTTTCCTGATAAAGATTTTGAATTAATTAATTCAAAACTTTCAAAAGATAAATTTTTTTGGTTTGAAAAAAAAATTTCAGAGGAGAACTATGAGAAAATTATGATGTTGGGTGATAAATCAATAAAACCACATGAAAATCTTATAAGAGTTTATCCACAAAAAAATTTATTTAGTCATATAATAGGACAAATAGATGATGATAACCTGGGGATTTCTGGGTTAGAGAAATCATTAGATGCAGATTTAAAAAAAAACGATAAATCTATTCAACTTACTGTCGATAAAGATATTCAGTTCCTGATAAGAGAAGAGTTAATAAGGTTTAATAAAATATTTAAAACTAAAGGTAGTGCCTCAATTTTAATGGATATTAATAATGGTGAGATATTATCGATTATTTCGCTGCCTGATTTTGACCCTAATCAAAGAGAAAATATTACAGATGTGAATTATATTAATAGAGCAACTAAAGGTGTTTATGAATTAGGTTCTGTTTTTAAAACTTTTACCCTGGCAGCAGCCTT
This sequence comes from uncultured Pelagibacteraceae bacterium, assembly GCA_902565385.1. Taxonomy (GTDB): domain Bacteria; phylum Pseudomonadota; class Alphaproteobacteria; order Pelagibacterales; family Pelagibacteraceae; genus Pelagibacter. Next base: position 28,626 of record CACFEW010000003.1, read on the forward strand.
AAATGAAAAGATAATAGAGCCAAATACTGAATTTAAAAATTTAGAAAAAAATATTACTTGTGGAAAAAATAAAATAAGTGAATATGACAAAAAAATTCCCTCCAACTTAACTGCTGAAGAAATATTAATCCGCTCAGGCAACATAGGTTCAGTAAGAATCGGCCAAGCAATTGGGATTGAAAAATATAAAAAATTTTTAAATGATCTTAACTTAATTAACTCAATACAATTTGACATAGAGGAAATGGGTAAACCAATACCCTTTAATTGGGGAAAGTGTAAGCTTGCAACAACTTCATATGGACATGGAATAACTACTACAATTTTACAATTAACTAGCGCTTACTCTACTATTGCTAACGGTGGTTTTAGGATCAATCCAACTCTTATAAAAAAAGAAAAATATATTAAAGGAGAAAGAATTTTAGAGGAAAATGTTTCATTAAATCTTGTTTCAATATTAAGAAAAATTGTAACTACAAAAGAAGGTACAGCAACTCTAGCTAATGTAGAAGGTTATGAGGTTGCAGGGAAAACTGGTACCGCAGAAAAAATTTTAGAGGGTGGATATTCCCGAAAAAAAATTAATACTTTTGCTTCAGTGTTTCCAGCCTCAAATCCCAAGTATAGCTTAGTTGTGATGTTGGATGAGCCTAAAACAAATAGTGAGTACGTTTATAATTATAGAGATGGATCAGGAATAAAATACAAAGGAACTCCTTTTAATACTGCGGGTTGGACTTCAGTTGAAGTTGTTGGTCAAATTATAGAAAAGATTGGGCCTATTTTAGCCACAAAATACGCGCAAATTAATTAACAATGTTATTAGGCAATTATTTTAACAATATAGATAATAGTAAAAAAAAAATTTTTTTCTCAGGGATTTCATTCAATTCAAAAGATATTAAAAAAGATAATATTTTTTTTGCTATAAAAGGGAATAATTTTGATGGAAATAAATTCATTTCTATTGCAATAAAAAAAGGCTCTAAAATTATTATAAGCGAGAGAAGAATAACAAATCCCCAAAAGGATATTTTATTCATTCATACAAAAAATATAAGAAAACTTTTAGCAGAAATCGCTTTTAAAATTTATAAGAATAAACCAAATAATTTAATTGCTGTAACTGGAACAAATGGAAAATCATCTGTTTCAGATTTTTATTTTCAATTGTTAAAACTTAATAAAATAAAAGTCGCCTCAATCGGAACATTAGGTGTAAAATCGAAAAATATAAGACGAAATTTACAAAATACTACGATAGACCCAATTCGAATGGGACAAATATTATCTAAATTAAAATCTCAAAAAATTAATAATGTAATTATGGAAGCATCCAGCCACGGTCTAACTCAACATAGGTTGGATGGTCTAAAGTTTTCATCTGGTATTTTCACAAATTTATCTCAAGATCACCTAGATTATCATAAAAATTTTAAAGAATATTTTAAAGCAAAACTGTACCTCTTTGAAAATTTGATAGGAAAGAAAGGAAATGTAATAACAGATGAAACATTACCAGAATTTAAAAGAATAAAAAAAATCGCAATTTCTAGAAAATTGAAATTGCAGGTTTTAAATAATAGCAAAAATCAATTTCAAATTTTATCTCATAGTTATAGAGGTGAGAAACAAATATTAAAAATTAGATACTATAATCTAACAAGAAAAATAAATTTAAATCTTATCGGAAAAATACAATTAAAAAATATTTTAATGGCGATTATTGCAGCAAAAAATAGCAATATAAGTTTAATCAAGATTCTAAATGTTTTATCACAACTTAAGCCAATAGATGGAAGATTTGAAAAAATAGGTAAAATCAAAAATAGGTCTAAAGTAATACTTGATTATGCACACACACCAGATGCACTAAGAATATGTCTTTCAAACCTTAAAGAGCAATTTCCAAATAAAAAAATAATTTTACTCTTTGGTTGTGGTGGAAATAGAGATCAAAATAAAAGATTTAAAATGGGAAAGATTGCATGTGATTATTCTAACGAAATTTATTTAACAGATGATAATCCTAGATTTGAAGATCCAAGAAAAATAAGAGATGATATTAAAAAGGGTATTCAAGACACTTCGATAAAAGAAATTCCTGATAGAAAAAAAGCTATTTCTGAGGCCATAAAAAATTTAAATACAGGTGATATTTTGTTGGTTGCTGGAAAAGGTCATGAGAAAACTCAAGATTTTGGTAAAAAGAAAATTTATTTTTCAGACAAAAAAATTATTTTAGATTGTATTAAACTTAAGAATACAAACTTATCAAAAAACTTTAAGATAAATATTATTAAAGAATTATCGAAAATCAAAAATAAAATTCCTTTAGTAAAAGCAGATAAAGCAAGAATTAACTCCAAAGAGGTAAATAAGAATGATATCTTTTTTGCTATTAAAGGAAAAAAAAATGATGGAAATGAATATATTGGAGAGGCATTTAAAAATAAAGCATCATTAGTTGTAGTAAATAAAGTTCAAAATAAATTTAATAGCAAACGTCAGATAAAAGTAAGAAATACATTAAAATTTATGACTGAAATTTCAAAAATATTTAGACAAAATATCGATACAAATATTATAGCTATTACAGGAAGTTGTGGAAAAACTACTCTCAAAGAATTATTGGGCAATGTGTTAGGAAAGATTTCTAGTGTTAGTATTTCTCCAAAATCATATAACAATAAATTTGGAGTTCCATTAAGTTTACTTAATTTAAAACATAGTGATGAATTTGGAGTTTTAGAGGTTGGTATGGATAAAAAAGGGGAAATAGATAATTTAACAAATATTATAAAACCGAATGTTGGCTTGATAACTAACATAAATTATGCACATGCAAAAAATTTCAAAAATATCAAACAAATTGCTTTAGCTAAAGCAGAGATAATTAAAAATATATTACCCAATGGTTTTGTTGTCTTGAATGCTGATGATAGTTTTTTCAAATTACATAAAAAAATTGCTGAAAATAATAATATTAATGTGATTTCTTTTGGGATTAAAACTAAAAAAGCAAATGTTAAGTTGTTTGATATTAAAAAAGTTAAAAAGGCATTTAAAATTAAAGTTAAACTTAATGATAAGTTTAAATATTTTATAATTTCTAATAATTTTCAAAGTAATATTTATAATATCTTAAGCGCTTTAAGTGTAATAAGTATTTACAAAGATGTGCTTAAACTTAATGAAAAAATTTTCTTAGATTTTAGAAGTCCAGCAGGAAGAGGAGATCATTCTATAATAAAGATAGGTAACAAAAAAATAAACTTAATTGATGAAAGTTATAATTCTAATCCTCTATCTTTAAAATCAGCCTTAAAAAATTATGACAATATAGATACAAAAAAATATCGTAAATATCTTTTGCTTGGAGATATGATGGAACTTGGTTCACATTCAAAAAAACTTCACCAATCAATAGTTCCTTTAATAAACGAGACAAATATTGATAAAGTATTTGTTATGGGAAAAATGGTAAGAGAAATATTCGATAATATTGTGAAAGTAAAAAGAGGAAGAATTTTAGAAAATAAATCAGGAATTTTTGAATTAATTAAGAAAGATTTCAATAATAATGATTATTTAATGATTAAAGCCTCAAATGCGACAGGTTTTAACAGTATAGTAAATAACTTGAAGGGTTTAAATTAAATGCTTTATCAATTTTTACTAAATTTTGTTGATAGTTTAAGTTTTTTAAATGTATTTAAATATCTAACATTTAGGACTGGTTTATCTTTTTTTACGTCATTAATTATTGTTTTAATTATTGGAGGAACTTTTATAAAATTTTTTTCAAAACAAAAAATTTTAAATCCTATCCGTAATGATGGTCCAGAAGATCATATAGTTAAGAAAATAGGAACTCCGACTATGGGTGGAGTAATTATTTTGATTGGTTTGTTAATATCAGTACTATTCTGGGCTGATTTATCGAATTTAAATGTTTTATTTTGTTTATATATCGCAATTTCTTTTGGTCTGCTTGGGGCATTCGATGATTATAAAAAAATAAAGCACAGTAACTCTTCAGGTATCTCATCAAAGTTAAAATTAACCTTTCAAATAATACTAGCAATAGTTGGTGTTAGTTTTTATGTTTACTTTAATGACTATCAAGATTTAACTAATCTATATTTTCCTTTTTTTAAAAACCTCATCATTAATCTCGGATGGTTTTTTATACCTTTTTCAATATTTGTAATTATTGGTTCATCGAATGCTGTAAATCTCACTGATGGATTAGATGGGTTAGCAACAGTGCCTGTTATACTTGTTGCAGCTTGTTTTGCATTTATAAGTTATGTTACAGGAAACATTGTATTCTCAACTTATTTACAAATTCCTTACATAGAGGGAACTGGGGAAGTTTCAATTTTTTGTGGAGCAATCATTGGCTCTTGCTTAGGCTTTTTATGGTTCAACGCACCTCCAGCAAAAATTTTTATGGGAGATACTGGATCTTTGTCTTTGGGTGGCTCTCTAGGAGCAGTTGGTATAATAACAAAACATGAAATAGTTTTAGCAATTACTGGAGGTTTATTTGTTCTTGAAGCAGTTTCAGTGATTGTGCAAGTAATATCATTTAAACTTACTGGTAAAAGAGTTTTTAAAATGGCACCAATCCATCATCATTTTGAGAAGAAAGGTTGGCCTGAATCAACAGTTGTAATTAGATTTTGGATAATTTCTATCATTTTATCAATGATAGGACTTGCTACATTAAAATTAAGATAATGAGTGATAATTCACAAATTTTCTTTAATAAAAAAATTTTAATTTATGGATTAGGAAAAAGTGGACTTTCGTCATTCAATTTTTTAAGAAATAAAAATGATGTTTATTTATTTGATGATAACCCAAATCTTAAAATAAATAAGTCGATTAAAAAAAAAACTCTCGATTTTAAAAAATTATTAAAAACCAAATTTGATATAATTATATTAAGCCCAGGAATTGATATAAAAAAATGTAAGTTAAAAAATTTACTTAGAAAAAAAAATAAGAATATCTATACAGATCTAGATGTTTTTTACTCATTTTATAAAAATGTCTCATTAACAATAACTGGCACAAACGGGAAGTCCACCACATGCAAACTTCTATATGACATCTTAAAAGATCAAAAAAAAGACGTAAGATTAGCAGGGAATATTGGTACACCAATACTATCTATAAATAAGATCTCAAAAAAAACAATTTTCGTTATTGAGGCTTCATCCTACCAATTAGAATATAGTAAAATTTTTTCATCAAAATTTGCTGCTATCCTTAATATTGCGCCAGATCATTTGGAGAGACATGGTAATTTAAAAAATTATATAGAGGCAAAATTTAAAATTTTTAATAATCGAAAAAGAGGAGCAATTGGATTTGTAAATAAAAATGATCATTTAATTCAAAAAAGAATTAAAACAATAAAGCCTAAATTAAAACTGGTAAATGTAGATACAAAATTGAACAATCTAATTTTGAAAAAAGTTAGAAACAAATATTTTTTATCGAGATCAAATCAAGCTAATCTCTCATTTGTTTTAGAAATGATAAAAAAATTTAATGTAAAACCAAATAAATTATTAGAAAGCGTAAATAAATTTAAAGGATTGAATTATAGGCAGAAAATTATTTATAACAAAAATAAATTAATCATCATTAATGATTCTAAATCAACAAGTTATTCTTCTTCAAAAGAATTACTAGAAATGTACAAGAATATTCATTGGTTAATTGGTGGTATTCCAAAAAAAAATGACAAAATATCGTTATCAAAAAAATACTTTAGAAATATTAAGATTTATGTCTTTGGTAAAAACTTTAAAAAATTTTCAAAAGATTTAAAGAAAAATGCGGAACTTAAAAGTTTTAAAAATTTAAATCTTGCAGTATCAGCAATTTTTAAGAATATTCATAAAAAGAAACACTCAAATAATACAATCTTATTTAGTCCAGCCTCTGCATCATTTGATAGTTTTAAAAATTTTGAGGAAAGAGGATCATATTTTAATAAGTTGATAAAAAGATATATTAATGAAAGAAAAATTATTTAGTTATATTTCTTTTTATCAATGGTGGAAAAGTATTGATAAACCTATTCTATCATTGATCTTAATTTTATTTTTGGCGGGTTTATTCTTCTCATTAGTATCAACTTCCCTAATTGCATCTGATAAATTAGATACGAATACTTATTTCTTTTTTTTTAAACATACAGTTTTTGTTTTTTTTGGCTTTTTTTTAATTTTTATTTTATCTTTTATACCTGAAAAAGAAATTTATAGAATTTCACTTATATTTTTCTGTTTATCATTAGTTTTGTTGTTCCTGGTTCCTATAATTGGAGTAGAGATCAAGGGTTCCAAGAGATGGATTGATTTGTTGGTATTGCCAAGAATACAACCTATTGAGTTTGTAAAGCCTTTTTTAATAGTGATAATGAGTATGATAATTTGCTCTCAAAAATATACTAATTTTAATTTGAAATACTTCTTATCTTTTTTGTTAACTATATTGATATCGAGTCTTTTGATACTTCAACCAGATATTGGTCAAACTCTTTTAATCGGTTTTAGTTGGTTAGTTTTGATTTTTATTTCTGGTATTAGTATATTTTTTTTGAGCTTAGTTTTTTTTATCTCTCTAGCCACGATAGCATCTATCATTAGTTACCTTCCACAATTTAAATACATAAAAGATAGATTATTTTCTTTTTTTAATCCTGAAATGGGCACTCATAACTTTCAATCAGACAAAGCATTAGAAGCTATAATAAGTGGAGGTTTTTTTGGAAAAGGTATTGGAGAGGGAACATTAAAAAACAGAGTTCCTGAAGCTCATACAGATTACATTATTTCGGTAATTTCGGAAGAGTTTGGAGTAATCTTCATAATGTTAATTTTATTAACCTACCTAGTATTAATATTTTCAGTTCTGAAAAAAGTTTACAAAGAAAATGACAAAAAGATCAAACTAATCCTAACCGGATCTATTAGCTTAATACTCATGCAAGCTATGATTCACATAGGAGTAAATATTAGATTATTCCCAACTACAGGAATGACTTTACCATTTTTAAGTTATGGGGGTTCATCGATTATAAGTATTTCTATAATGTCTGGTATAATTTTGAATTTAACAAAAAGAAAAGTAACTGAATGAAAAATATATTAATTTCAACAGGAGGAACAGGGGGACATGTAGTGCCAGCAAAAATTCTAAGTGAACATTTGCATTCAAATTTTAATGTTTTTATTTCTACTGACTCAAGAGGGCTGAAATATCTAGATGATAAAAAAAATGATATTATTTTGATAAATACTCCTAAATTAAATCTAAATATATTTTTTATATTTAAAATATTTCAAGTAATTTATTTGGTGATTAAAACAGTTTTATTATTAAAAAAAAATAAGATTAATGTCGTTTTTTCAACAGGAGGATATATGTCATTACCTGTTTGTTTTGGTGCAAAATTATTAGGAATAAAGATATACCTACTTGAACCCAATATTGTTTTAGGTAAAGCAAACAGACTTTTTTTAGGTTTTTGTAAAAAAATTTTTACTTATACAGAAAGCTTAAAAAACTTTCCTGAAAAACTTAAACACAAAATTCAAATAATAACTCCACTAGTTAAAAAAAATTTTTATGAGAAAAGAGAAATTAAAACAGAAAATAAAGCATTCTGTCTTTTGGTTGTTGGTGGCAGTCAAGGAGCAAAGATTTTTGACAAAGTGGTAAAAAATGTAATCGTTAATTTGTCGAAAAAAAATAAAATTAAAATCATTCAACAAACCCATAAAAGTAATACTGATCAATTAAGAAGTATTTATGATGAGGCTAAAATTGAAAATACTATTTTTGATTTTGAGGAAAATTTGGCAGATTTGATAAATCAATCAGACCTATGTATTACCCGTGCTGGTGCATCTACGTTAGCAGAATTATCAATCATGAATAAACCGTTTCTAACAATCCCTTTAGTTTCAGCAAAAGATAATCATCAATTTGAAAACGCAAATTTTTATCAAAATTTAGGTTGCTGCTGGATTATGAATCAAAAAGACTTTAATGACGTTAATTTAGAAAAATTTTTAAATCATATAATTATGAATAAGTCTGAATATAATATAAAAAAAAATAACTTAGAAAAACATAATTCCCAAAACTCATGGAATAATATAAATCAAAAAATATTGGAAATTATAAATGAAAATTGAGTTAGCTAAAAAAGAGATTATCCATTTTATAGGCATTGGTGGAATAGGTATGAGTGGTCTTGCATTGATTATGAAGGCGAAAGGTTTTCAAATTCAAGGTAGCGATATTAATAAGAACAAAAATATCGAAAAATTAAAAAAACAGGGTGTTAGAATTTTTATTGGTCAAAAAAAACAAAATATAAAAGATGTTACAATTGTAGTGACTTCCTCTGCGATAAAAAAAAGTAATCCAGAATTACTAGAAGCTAAAAGAAAAAAATTACCAGTAATTAAAAGAGGGAAGATGTTAGCAAATCTTGTTTCTTTAATGAAAAATATTGTCGTAGTTGGATCTCACGGCAAAACAACAACAACATCTTTAGTAAGTTCTATTTTTGAAAATACAAAGTTAGATCCTACAATAATCAATGGAGGCATAATAAATTCGATAAAGAGCACTGCAAAATTAGGTAAGAGTGACTGGTCTATATTAGAGGCAGATGAGTCAGATGGAAGTTTTATTCATATTTCTCCAACATACTCAATTATTACAAACATAGACAGAGAACACATGGATTTTTATAAATCAATGAAGGATTTAAAAAATCATTTTCTACACTTTATAAAAAAAGTTCCATCATTTGGAAAAACTTTTATTTGTATTGATGATAAAATTAACAATGAATTAAGTAAAGATATTAAAAATAAAAATTTTTTTACATATGGAATCAAGTCTAATGCTAATTTTCTTATCAAAAATATAATTCAAAACAAACTTTTCTCAAAATTTGATTTATCTATAAATTTACCAAATAAAAAAAGAACAATCTTAAAAAACTTTCAGATCCCATTATTAGGTGTTCATAATATAAGAAACTCTACAGCAGCAATTGCAGTTGCTCTTACTATAGGAATTCCAGTTTCTAATATTAAAAAAGGTCTGAAAAACTTTAAAGGTGTCCAGCGTAGATTTAATAAGATATTCACATTTAACGGAGTTGATTTTTATGATGATTATGCACATCATCCTACTGAGATAAAATCTGTTTTAGAGGGAGTAAAAAAAGTTTTTGATAAGTGTGAAAAAGTCTGTGTTTTTCAACCACATAGAATATCAAGATTAAAAGATTTAAGAAATGAATTTACTCACTGTTTCAGAGATGCAGACACAATTATATTATGTCCCATTTTTACAGCGGGAGAAAAAATTAAATTAGGTTTTCATTATAATGATTTTGCAAAAGAAATAATTAAAAATTCAAAAGTAAAACTATTTATGATTAAAAATAATATTGAATTAGCAAAATTTCTCAAACAAAATATTTATGGAAATAAAATCGTCATAGGAATGGGTGCTGGTACAATCTCAAATTGGATGAAAAAATTACCTGAATTAATGTAATGCAGATACATCAACTTAAAGATTTGTTAAAAGACTTTGATAAAAATGTAATTTACGATCAAGATTTAAAAAAAAAAAGTTGGTTTAATATTGGAGGAAAGTCCAAAGTTTTTTATAAGGCGGAAAATTTAAAAGATTTAGTTAAATTTCTCAAATTACTCGATAATAAGGAAAAAATCTTTATCATTGGCGCAGGATCAAACACCTTAATCTCAGATAATATTTTTGATGGAGTCGTAATAAAGCTTAGTAAAAATTTTAATAGAATATCTTTATTAAGAGACGACGTAATAATTTCTGGAAGTGGCGTTTTAGATAATAGCCTATCTAGTTTTGCTGCTGAAAATAATTTGAGTGGATTTGAGTTTTTATCATGTATTCCAGGATCTATTGGTGGGGGAATTAAGATGAACGCTGGATGTTTTGGAAAGGAATTTAAAGATATTCTTCTTTCAATTCAAGCTATAGATCAAAAAGGGAATTTAGTAACAATTCCATCAAAAGAAATAAATTTTGATTATAGAAAAAATGATTTATCTGACGATCTGATTTTTTTAAGTGCTTCTTTCAAAGGAGTCAAAAGCACTTTCAACAAAGTAAATAGTGAAGTAATAAAAATGAAATCTTTAAAAGAAAAAAATCAACCAATGAGAATTAAAACTGGTGGAAGCACTTTTAAAAATCCAATAAATCAAACGAATAAAAAAGTTTGGGAGTTGATAAGAGAATCAGTTTCTATTGATACTAAGTTTGGTGATGCACATATCTCAGAAAAACATTCAAACTTTTTTGTAAATAAGGGTAATGCAACGTTCAATGATATGAAAAAATTAATTGATTTTGTTTCTAAAAAAGTTCTAGAAAAAACTGGTATAAAATTAGATAAAGAAATTAAAATATTAGAATAAATTGAAAAAAAAAATTTTGATAATCTCAGGTGGTATTTCTAAGGAAAGAATTATCAGCTTGGAGACAGGAAGACAGGTTGCTAAAGAACTAAAAAAAAATAATTATAAAGTAAAAATATGCGAGCCAGACAAAGATTTAATATCTGTAACAAAAAGTTTCAAACCTCACTTCATTTTTAATGCTCTACATGGGCAGTTTGGAGAAGATGGATATATACAAACAATCCTTGAGACAATAGGTATACCTTATACCCATTCAGGTGTGATTGCCTCTGCCAAGGCAATGGATAAAGAAATTTCCAAAAAAATTTTTATTAAAAATAAAATTTTAACACCTAAATATTTAATTTTTACTTTTAATAAAACTAATAAAGAACTTATAAGTTTAGTAAAAAAAAAGTTGAACTTTCCTGTTGTAATAAAACCAATTAATGAAGGTTCTAGTGTAAATGTTTATATTTGTACCAAGAATAATTTATCGAGAAAGATAAAATTATTAAAAGATTATAAAAAAATATTGATAGAACAATTTATTCCCGGGAGAGAAATACAATCAGCTATAATTGGAAAGAAAAAGCTCGGAGCAATTGAACTTAAGCCGAAAAGAAAATTTTATGATTACCAGGCAAAATACAATTCTAATGCTAAAACAGAGCATATAATTCCGGTAGACCTGCCAAAGAAAAAATATAAAGCTCTTATGGACATTACTTTTAAAGCACATAATTTGATGGGATGTAGAGGTGTTACTAGATCAGACTTTAAATATTTTAAAGGAAAATTTTATCTTTTAGAAATTAATACTCAACCTGGAATGACAAAACTATCTTTAGTTCCAGAGATATCAGCTTATATTGGAATTAATTTCTTAAATTTAATTAAATTAATTTTAAAAGATGCATCTATTAATAAGTAAAAAAATTGTAGTTTACTTTTTAATGTTTTGTTTTCTTGTATCAATAAATAATATTTCATTCATGAATGTTAGTTTTCCAAAAATTAGCGAGGTAGAGATAAATGGTTTAAACCCAGATGAAAGAAAAAAAATTGAAGATATTATTTATGATTCTAATTTTAAAAATATTTTTTATTTAGATAAAGAATATTTAAAAAGAAAGATCAATTCAATTAATATTATTGAACAATTTGAAATATTTAAAAATTATCCATCAACTTTAAAAATCTTTATAGAAAAAACAGAAATACTTGCACAAACAAAAAAAAATGGTTTTGATTATTTGATTGGATCAAATGGAAAGTTAATTGAAAATAAAGATTTCATATTAGAACTACCTTTTATATTTGGTGATTTAGACATTTCAGAGTTTCTTAAGTTAAAAAGTAAAATTGATAGCTCACTTTTTGAATTTAGTGAAATTTCGAACTTATATATATATAAATCAAAGAGGTGGGATATTGAAACTCTAAATGGAAATTTAATAAAACTTCCAAAAAATAACATTGAGGAAATATTAAATTTGTATGTTCGAATGTCTAATGAAAAAAGAATTAATAAAAAAACAATTGTCGACTTTCGCCAAAAAAATCAAATCATATTAAATGAAAAGTAGTTCTGTTAATAAAACATTCATTTTCGTAAGTTCAAATAAATTTATAATTATATCACTTGGTGAAGCAAATAAAATTAATTATAAAAAAGAAACTATTTTTAAAAATCAAAATACAAAATTTGATCTGGATCTATTCAGTGAATTTTTAAATGAAAACATTTTTAAAATTGAAAAAGAATTGGGTGAATTCATTAAAATTATCTATTTAATAATCGAAAATGAGGAAATTTTTTCAGTTGATTTTTCAATAAAAAATAAAATTAATGATACGCCTCTAAATGCAAAAATAATTAATAATCTGTTAATAGAAGCAAAGAATTATTGCGAAGAAACTTTAAAAAAATCAGAAGTTATTCATATGAAAATTGATCAATTTAATATTGATAATGAACAATATAATTTTTTACCTGATAAAGATACCTGTAAGAGTTTATCTTTGGATCTAAGTTTTATATGTATACCCAATAATGTATTGAACAATTTTGAAAAAGTATTAAACAAATTCCAGATATCTATTTATAGGACAATTAGTTATCAGTACCTTTATAGCTTTTTAAACATTGACAGCAATAATTTAGAATTAGTTGTGCAAAAAATTCTGACCGGTTTTAACGAAAATGAAGTGATTTTAATGAAAAAAAAACCTAAGAATCCTGGTTTTTTTGAGAAATTTTTCAATTTTTTCAATTAATTTGTATTTTCTCGTAATATTTGTTGTTTTTAATTTAATGAGACTCAGGATTAATAGTAAGGCGTGTCTTTATTAAACCAAAAAACAATTAAAAAAAAAGTCTCCTTTAGCGGGATAGGTCTTCACAGTGGTAAGATAGTTAAGATTTGTATTAAACCTTCTGAGCCAGATACTGGAATTGTTTTCAAAAGAGTAGATTTAAAAGAAAATAATATTATTTATCCAAATTTCATGAACGTGAGTAATACAGCTCTTTGTACAACTATAAGCAATAGTTATGGCGCAAAAGTTTCAACAATTGAACATTTAATGGGAGCATTATTCGGACTTGGAATTGATAATGCTTTGGTAGAAATCGATAATGAGGAAGTTCCAATTTTAGATGGATCAGCCAAGTTGTTTATAAATGAAATTTTATCAGTAGGTTTAGAATCAAGTAATAAACCTATTAAGATCATAAAAATAAACAGAAAAGTAGAATTTAAAAATGATAATAAGTTTATTACAATCGAACCTTCAAAGTTAAGTCTAGATATAGATTTTCAACTTAAGTACCAAAATCAAACTATTGGTAGCCAAAGAAATAAGATTAACGTTTATGAGGATAATCTTGAAGAAATTTTTAATTCAAGAACATTTTGTTTATACGAGGATATTGAAGCAATTAAGAAAAATGGTCTAGCAAAAGGTGGAAGTTTAGAAAATGCGATAGTTGTTAAAGGAGAAAATATTTTAAATCCAGATGGTTTAAGAAATACGAAAGAATTTGTAAATCATAAAATTTTAGATTGTATTGGTGATCTTTTTACCAGCGGATACAGAATGATAGCAAGTGTAAACTGTTCTCAGGGAGGTCACTTCATGACAAATAGTTTATTACGAAAAGTATTTGAAAATAAAGAAAATTTTTCAATTATTGAAATTCAAGAGAGAACACTACCTCATACATTAATTAACAGAAGCTTATTTAGATCAATCGCTTGATTAAATAATCATCTTTAAAATTTTTTTCTTAGTATATATAATTGTAATATGTCTAAATTTAAAATTAGATTAATTTTCATCCTCATTTTACTTTTAAATTCCTGCAGTAAAAATGTAGAAGAAGTCAAATTAATTAAAGAAACTAGTCAAAATGAAGAAATGATTACTGCTTATCAAAAAGGCATGAGTTATATGGAGACAGGTGATTATTTTGCAGCAAGTAAAAAATTCTTAGAGGTAGAAATTTTATTACCCCAATCTCAATGGGCACCAAAATCAGTTTTAATGGCATCATATTCTTACTATCTTCAAAATTATTATTCTTTAGCAATAGAAAACCTCAAAAGATATTTCAAAACTTATCCACAAGATAAGAATATGGCCTACGCACATTATCTTTTAGCAATGTGTTATTATGAAACTATTGAAGGTGAAAAAAAAGATTTGGCACCTTTAATCGCATCCAAAAAAGAATTAATTTTTGTTGTCGAAAATTACCCTGAAACTGATTATGCTTATGATGCAAGATATAAGATTGATTTAATCAATGATATATTAGCCGCTAAAGAAGTTTATATTGGAAGACATTATATAAAAAAAAAAAAATGGATACCGGCTCTTAATAGATTCAAAAACGTGCTTAAAAATTATGAAACTACAGATCATGTAGAGGAAGCAATTCATAGATTGGTGGAAATATATTATATATTAGGCATGGAGGAAGAGTCTCTAAAATATGCATCATTGTTGGGCTATAATTATAATTCAGGAGAATGGTACAAAGAAACTTATAAAATTTTTAATAAAGAATATAAAGTATCACTTCCAAATAAAAAAAAGAAAAAAAGTAAAATCCTAAGTAAAATAAAAAGTCTTTTTTAAATAATGACCAATGAAAAAATTAATCAAAAATATCTTGAAAAGATTAGATTATTTCAAAAATATAATAAACATTACTACAATCTTAACAAACCGATAGTTGACGACTCTGATTTTGATAAATTAAAGCAGGAAATAATTAGCTTAGAAAAAAAACACATTTTTTTAAATCATAAAGAGTCCCCATCTAATTCAGTAGGTTTTAAACCCTCTAAAATTTTTAAGAAAGTAAAACATAAAACGGCCATGCTGTCCTTAGGAAATGCATTTGGTGAGGAAGATCTTATAAATTTTGAAAAAAAAATTTTGAATTTTTTGAATAATGAGCCTGGACTAAATATTGAGTATAGTGCTGAGCCTAAAATTGATGGGATATCAGCATCTTTATTGTTCAAGGATGGAAAATTTACAACTGGCTTATCCAGAGGTGATGGAAAAGAGGGTGAGGATATAACAGAAAATTTAAAAACAATAAAAGATATACCGCATGATATTAAATTAAAAAGTTTTCCTAAGGAAATAGATATTAGAGGTGAGGTGTTCATCCAAAATAGTGATTTTAAAGATCTAAAAAACAAATTTGCAAATCCAAGAAATGCAGCCTCTGGCTCTTTAAGACAAAAAGATCCTAGAGAAACACAAAAAATTCCACTTAAATTTATTGCATATACTTATGGTTATCAAAAAGGCTTGGAAGTGTCCTCTCAAGAAGATTATTTGAAAAAATTGAAAGAATGGGGTTTTAAAACAAATCCTTTAAATAAAACAATTAAAACAATAAAAGATTTAATTAAAAATTATAATGAAATTGAAAAAAAAAGAGATCAGATAGATTTTGATATTGATGGAATTGTTTATAAAGTAAACGATTTTAGATTGCAAAAAAGATTAGGAAATGTTGCCAACGCTCCAAGATGGGCCATCGCACATAAATTTTCTGCTAATAGTAGTATTTCAAAAATTGAAAATATTGAAATTCAAATTGGTAGAACTGGTGCATTAACACCTGTAGCAAAAATAAAACCGGTTAATATTGGAGGTGTTGTTGTTTCAAATGCTACTTTACATAATGAGGAAGAGATAAATCGAAAGGATATAAGAATTGGAGATACAGTTTTAATTGAAAGAGCTGGAGATGTGATACCTCACGTAATTTCTGTCGATTTGAAATTGAGAAATAAAGATTCGAAAAAATTTAGCTTTCCAAAAAATTGTCCATTTTGTGGTTCAAAGACTGTGAAAGATTTTAACTTTACCACAAAAAAAGAGGATGCAGTTAGAAGATGTTCAAGTGAAGGTTATGAATGTGAAAAAATGGCTATAGAGAAGATTAAACATTTTGTCTCTAAAGAGGCCTTTAATATTGATGGTTTTGGAAAAAAAATTGTTGAAAATTTTTGGAATTTAAATTTAATAAAATTTCCACAGGATATATTTAAACTTGATTATATAAAAATAGAAAGTTTAGATGGATGGGGAAAGCAATCAGTTGCAAATTTAAAATATTCAATTAATCAGAAAAAAACTATTTCTTTTGAAAAGTTTATTTATGCATTAGGTATTAGACATATAGGTTTAGAAAATGCTAAGATTTTATCAAAAAATTTAAAATCATTAAAAAACTTCATTTCATTATCAAAAAAAAACAATATTGATAATTTAATCAATATTGATGGGATAGGTGAGACCCAGATTAACTCAATTAAAAATTTCTTTAAAAATACCAAAAATTTAGAGGTCTTGCAGAACCTAGAAAAAATACTCACAGTAAAAAATGCTGAAAACAAAAAAACTGATGGCATATTTAATAATAAAACTTTTATGTTCACTGGCAGACTTTCAAACATGAGTCGGTCTGAAGCAAAATCTTTAATAGAACAAAATTCAGGATCAATAGTTAGTAATGTTACGAAAAAACTTGATTATTTGATAGTTGGGGAAAAACCAACAAATAGAAAAATTGATACCGCCAAAAGCTTTAAAGTAAAAATTTTAGACCAGTCCTCGTGGTTAAAAATGCTTAAATAAAACTAGCTAACCACTTCTTTTCTTTTTTACTCAGAAAAGGAGATAATTTGGAGTACACTTCAATATGATATTTAAAAATATAGTCCCTTTCTTTTTTGGTTAATAGTTTGAAATTAATCATATCTTTTTCTATTGGCACCAATGTCAAATTTTTAAAAATTAACTTTTTTCCAACTTTAAGTGCGTAAATTAAATTTTCTATACGAATTCCAAATTTACCTTGTTTGTAATATCCAGGTTCGTTACTTAAAATCATTCCACTTTGAATTTTGACTGAATTTTGTTTTGAGATAGCTTGGGGACCTTCATGAACATTTAAGAAAAAACCAACACCATGTCCTGTTCCGTGGTTGTAATCTAGATTATTTTTTTTTAGAAATTTTCTAGCCTCTATATCTATTAATTTTCCAGTTTTTTTTTTATTAAGATTGACTCTAGCAACAGCAATGTGACCTTTTAAAACATTTGTAAAAATATTTTTTATCTTTTTACTTTGATTTTGGAAACAGATAGTTCTTGTAACGTCTGTTGTTCCAAATTTATATTGTCCTCCAGAATCACAAAGGAATATTTCATTTCTTTTCAAAAGTTTTGTACTATTTTTTTTTGCTCTGTAATGAACAATTGCACCGTTTTTTCCACTACCGGCTATCGTTTGAAAACTTGGAAATAAATATTTTGAATTTTTTTTTCTGAATTTTTCTAATTTATTTTGAGCATCAACTTCAGTAAAATTAAATTTTGTCTTATTCTTTAACCAGTAAATGAATTTAGTTAATGCAACTCCATCAATGATATGAGTTTGAATCATATTGTTTATCTCGATATTATTCTTAATTGATTTAAGAAAATAAATTGGATCTTCTTTTTTTATTAGTTTAAATCTTTTTACTAATATTCTTTCGAAGAATATCGAGCAAGTTTTTTCATCTATTAAAATATTTCCAGGGTCTAAAGTATTAAAGAAATACGAAATTTTTTTTGGATCAATAATTTGATTTTTGTTAAGTTTTTTTTCATTTATCAGTCTTGTTGTTTTATATTTTTCGACAATTAAAAAAATCTCTTTTTTTTTACTGATAATTAAAAAAGAATTTGTTATTGGACTTGTGGGACTGTCATATCCTCTAATATTTAATAACCAAGCAATATTTTCTGGTGCAGTAACAAATAAATAATCGCAATTATTTTTTTTCAGATGCGATGTAACTTTTGATATTTTTTTTTGGTGATCTTCTCCAGTAATTTTTTTGTTTAATGAATAAAAAGGAAGTTTTTTTTTATTTTGAAATTTAAAAATATTATCAATCAAATTTTTTTCAATTAATGTAATCTTATTATTTTTCAAAAAAAATTTTTTTACTTGTTTTGAGGTAAATAGTGTTGGGTCAATTCCTAAATTAAGATTTTTAAATATATCAGTATTTATAATCTTGGTGTAATCTACAATTTTAAAATTCTTACCACTTTCAATTTTTGCTTGAATTGAATATCTTCCATCAACAAATAGATAACATTTTTTTTTTAAAATTATTGCGCAGCCTGCGGATCCAGTAAAATTTGATATGAATTTAAGTCTATCTTTATTGGTATATTCTGAGAAAAATTCATCATTTTTTGGGACAACATACCCGTCTATTCCGTAATTTCTAAATTGCCCTCTTATCTTTTTAATTTTTTCTTTAATCATTTAATTCTCTTTTGATATCTAATCCAACCAGGACTTCTCTGAGAATTATCATCTAATTCAAGATCTTGATTAAACTCAAATTCATCAAATGATCCATCATTTTCATCAAAAAAAGAATTTTTTTCTAAGTTATTTTCTGGAAGTTCATCAATAAATCTTGATGCCATACTATCTATCCAATCTCCTTGATAAAATCTATTCATAGAAAAAGAAATAATCACATTTTTTTTTGCCCTGGTAATGCCAACATAAGCCAGTCTTCTCTCTTCCTCCAAACCATTGTGTCCCTTTTCTTCTATTGATTTTTGATGAGGAAATAATCCTTCTTCCCACCCGGGCAAAAAAACTATATCAAACTCTAATCCCTTTGCAGCATGCATTGTCATCATATTTATTTTTTCACCTTCCCAATCTTGATCAATTGATGTCGCAAGTGACACATGATCTAAAAAACTCTCTAGGTTATCAAATTCTTTCATAGCGCTTAATAATTCTTTTATATTTTCTAAGCGATTTTCGTTCTCAAGATCCTTTTTATTTTTAAGCATTGCAGAGTAACCTGATTCATCTAAGAGAATTTGTAACAATTTAACATGATTAAATTTCTTAATTTTGAGGTCGTTTCTCCACTTAGAAATTAAATCTAAAAATAAGTTTAGACCTAATTTTGCTTTAGGTTTTATAAGATTTTTATCCATCATTTTTCTTGCTGAATTTTCTAGACTTATTTTATTTTTTTTTGAATATTCATGGATAGTTTTTAAAGTACTATCACCAATAGCTCTTTTAGGATTATTAACTATTCTTTCAAATGCTAAATCGTCTTTCTCTTGATGAATTAATCTTAAGTATGCAACACAATCTTTTATTTCAGCTCTCTCGTAAAATTTTATTCCGCCGATTATTCGATAAGGTAAGCCTATTTTTAAAAATCGTTCCTCAAATTCTCTTGTTTGAAAAATTGCTCTCACCAAAATTGCAATATTGTTAAGTGAAAATTTTTTCTTGAATTTTTCTATTTCATCTGAAATTCCTATTGCCTCATCTTTTCCATTTTTAAAACAATTTAACTTAATAAGGTCACCTTCAGACATTGAGGATTTTAATGTCTTACCTACTCTATTTTGGTTATTAGAAATTAATTTAGAAGCAACAGATAATATATTTTTTGATGATCTATAATTTTGTTCTAATCTAATCACTTTTGTATTTTTATAGATTTTATCAAAGTCTAAAAAATTTTTAATTTCAGCACCTCTCCAACTATAAATTGATTGATCATCATCGCCTACACAACATATATTCTTATTTTTCTCTGCTAATAAATCTAACCATTTGCTTTGAATAAAATTTGTATCTTGATATTCATCAACAAGTATATATTTAAAATTTTTAGAATAGATTTGCCTTATATCATTATTTTTTTCTAAAATTTTTACTGAATGTAAAATTAAATCTCCAAAATCACAGGCATTTAGCTCAGTAAGTTTTTGTTGGTAAATTTTATAAACTGGTAAAATTATTTTTTCATAAATGTCTTTATGATTTATTTTTACTTCATGTGGGTACATCCCCTTATTTTTCCATTTATCTATATTTGCAATAACGAATCTAGGTGAAATTTGTTTAATATCAATATTCTCACTTTTGCAAATATTTTTGATAAGTCTGATTTGATCATCAGTGTCAATAATTGTGAAATTATAATTTAAGCCAACTGCTGATGCATGTTTTCTTAATAATTTTGCACAAATTGAATGAAATGTACCTAACCAAGACAAACCAGTTGCTGATGATCCAAGAATTTTACTTACTCTGTTTTCCATTTCCTTTGCAGCTTTATTTGTGAAAGTAACTGCAAGTATCTGATTTGGGAAAGCTTTCTTATTTTTAATTATATGGGCGATTCTGCTTGTTAAAACCTTAGTTTTTCCTGAACCCGCACCTGCAACAATTAATAATGGCCCTTCTAAAGATAATACAGCCTGCTTTTGCGCTTCATTTAAATTTTTTAGATAATCGGAGTTTACCATTCAAATAATTCAATTATAAGTTTCAACAATTTATGTTTATTTTTAATTTTTATAAAAAAAAATTTAGAAAATTATTATTATCAATAAATAAAATTTTAGATAGTTTTTTTAATGAGTTAGCAAGATCAAAAAGCCAAAAAAATAAGCGTGAACCTATTAAAAAAAAACTCATTTATTTAGAGCATAAGATTGAAAATTTTTTTAATAAATTTAAAGAATTAAAAAAATACAATCAGAACAAGAAAAAATTAAGTTTTTTCAGGGATAAAGTAGTCTTATCAATCACAATAATATTTTTGTTATTTGTGAGTTATTTCTCTTTGCCTGTTTTTTATAATAAAGACGAAACGAGAGATTTCTTAAAAAATCAAATTTTAAATATTTATGGAATTGAGATTAGATTTAATGAAAAAGTAAGTTATGGTTTATTACCAAAACCTTTTTTTTACACAAAAAATTTAGATATTATTCATCAAGATAAAATTTTAGGAACTTCTGAATATTCTAAATTCTATATTTCTTTGAATAATTTTTTTTCTTTCAAAAAATTGAATATTAAAGATGTGATATTTGAAGATACAGAGTTTAATATTAATGCAAATAACATAAATTTTTTTAAAAAAACTTTAAATAAATCAAAGCAACTGGATGAGTTTTTTCTTAAGAAAACAAAATTTTTTTATAAAGATGAAAATGATGAATTATTGTTTTTATCAAAAGCAGATAACTTAAAATTTTTTTATGATGATAAAAACAATTTACAAAAAGTTAAGTCATCTTTTGAAATCTTTAATATTCCTTTTAAGCTACATATTTTCGACAATAAAGAAAATAATGAAAGAAGTTTAGAACTAATTTCAAAAAAAATAAGATTAGATATAAATAGTTCCTTTAAATATATAGATAAAAAAATTAATGGATTTTTAGATATAGATTTATTTAATAAGAGCAACTCATTTACTTACATAATTGATAATGATAAACTCAACTTTTTATCAGAAGATGAGAAATTTGGTGGAGTTA
Organism: uncultured Pelagibacteraceae bacterium; assembly: GCA_902565385.1. Taxonomy (GTDB): domain Bacteria; phylum Pseudomonadota; class Alphaproteobacteria; order Pelagibacterales; family Pelagibacteraceae; genus Pelagibacter. The sequence goes on from CACFEW010000003.1 coordinate 50,045, forward strand.
TTAATTTTAAACCATTTTATTTTTCAACAAACCTAAATTTTGATTATATAAGCCAAAAAAAGATATTCCAGAGTGAGTCCTTAATTCTCGATGTACTTGACTCGGAGTTATTAAGTAATCCAAATTTAAGTTCAATCATAAATGTGAAAGTAAATAAAATTGATAAATTTGAGTATCTGACCGATCTTGTTTTGGAAATTCAATTAAATAATGGCAAAATTTTAATGAGTAATTTCTACGCTAAATGGAACAAATCAGTATTAATAAAATCAGACGATATTGAGTTTGCAAATAATAAAAATGAAAAAAAATTGATTGGTGAAATTTTATTTGATTTTAATGATGTAGAAAAATTTTTTAGATATTTTCAAATAAAAAGAAATTACAGAAATGTCTTTAGCGAAATAAGAGCGGATTTTGTCTATGATTTTAATCAGGATAAATTAACCTTTAATAATCTTAAAATAGATAATAAATCTAATCAAGTTCTTGAAACGTTTTTAGAAGACTATGATAAGAAAAACAAAAATTTATTTAATAAAGTAACTTTCAGAAATTTTGTAAAAGAATTTTTTCAAGTTTATGCTGGGTAAATCATTTTTTTTGGATTTACAATTTTATCATATTCTTTCTCACTGATTAATTTTGATTTTAAAGCCTCATGCTTTAAAGTAGTTTTGTTCTTAAGAGCTAACTTTGCTATTTTGGCCGAGTTATCATATCCAATGTGTGGAGCGAGCGCAGTTACTAACATTAAAGAGTTATCCAAATACTCTTTAATTTTCATTTTATCTGCCCTTAATCCCCTGACACAGTAAAGTGTGAAGTTTTTAATACTATCGGCTAGTAAATTGATGGATTGCAAAATATTATGAGCGATTAACGGCTTAAAAACATTTAGCTCAAAATGTCCATGTGAACCAGCCATTGTTATTCCATTATGATTTCCAATTACTTTTACACAAACCATTGTAACTGCCTCAGATTGGGTTGGATTTACTTTACCAGGCATAATCGATGATCCTGGTTCATTAGCTGGTAAAATCAATTCACCATACCCTGCTCTTGGCCCAGAACCCAAAAACCTAATATCATTTGCAATTTTCATTAAACTTACAGCTGTAGTATTTAGTGTACCAGAAAAATTAACAATTTCATCATGTGCTGCAAGAGCAGCAAATTTATTTTTTGTTGGTTTAAATGGTAGCTTAGTTATCTTTTTTATTTCATTTATAATTTTTTTATCAAAATTTTTTTTACTATTAATTCCAGTTCCAACAGCTGTTCCACCTTGAGCAAGAAAATAAATTTCATTTAAAGCGTTCTTTACTCTTTTAATACAGTCCTCAATTTGAGATTGGTAACCAGAAAATTCTTGACCTAAAGAAAGCGGAGTTGCATCTTGCAGGTGTGTTCTTCCAACTTTAATTATATTTCTAAATTGTAAAACTTTTTTTTTTAGTTCTTTATTTAATAATATTAAAGAGGGTAATAATTTATTTTTTGTCTCCATTGCTATGGCAATGTGCATTGAAGTTGGAAAAACATCATTAGTTGATTGTGACTTATTTACATGATCATTCGGATGAACAGGCTTTTTTGAACCTTTTTTGCCACCTAGTTTTTCTATTGCTCTGTTAGCTATAACTTCATTTACATTCATATTTGTTTGGGTACCAGATCCAGTTTGCCAAACTTTTAATGGAAAGTGGTTATCAAGTTTTCCTGAAATAATTTCATCTGATGCAGTGATTATTGCATTTGTAATCTTAGGGGAAATCTGTTTTTCTTTTTGATGAACTCTCGCAGCAGCTTTTTTAATAATTGCTATAGATTTAATTAATATTGGCCTAACTAAAAAATCTCCTATATCAAAATATTTTTTTGATCTTTGAGTTGAAGCACCCCAATACTTATCATCGGGTACATTAATTGATCCAATACTGTCGTATTCTTTACGATATTTCATTGATAATTAAAGATTATTTATATAATAAAAATCAGTTAACTAATAGGAGCAAAATGACAAATTTTGAAAAAGTAGGTACTTTTATGAAAACTTTTGGTCAAGAGGTTAAATCAAAACCTTCATTAAGCACTGATAAGATAAATAATCTTAGATTGAGTCTTATAAAAGAAGAATTAGATGAATTAAAAGATGCAATTCATAAAAAAGATTTAGTTGAGGTAGCTGATGCTTTAACTGATATTTTATATGTAACTTACGGAGCAGGCCACGCTTTCGGTATAAATCTTGACAGATGTTTTGACGAAGTTCAAAACTCTAACATGAGTAAGTTAGATAATGATGGTAAACCAATTTATAATGAAAATGGTAAAGTTATGAAAGGACCAAATTATTTCAAGCCAAACTTAAGTAAGTTTGTTTAAAATTTTATAATATGAAAAAAATGTTAATCTATTCGCTAATCTTTATTTTTTTCTTTGAAATTACTTCAATAATATTTACTAAGTATAAATTATTTATATTTAATGAAATACCCAAATATTCATTTAAAGAAACAAATTTATTTGATTGGGAAGAAAAAGATGAGAATGGAATTAATTGGCACAAAAAAAACTATAAATCAAGTCATTCAAGTAGATGTTTTGATGTAAGTTATGAGTTTAATAATGTTGGCGCTAGAGACGTAAATGATTATTTTACTAATGATGCGAAAAAATCGATTATATTAATTGGAGATAGTTTTGCTAAAGGATATGGAGTTGATTTAGATAATACTTTTGCAAAGATTGTAGAAAAAAGAATTGGAAAAAAAGTTTTAAATTTTGGTTTTTCTGGATCTGACCCAAAAACACAAGTTGAAAAATTTATTAATGATGGATCTAATCAAAATTTTGATGAACTGATTTATTTCTTTCTTCCAACCAACGATTACTCATCTAATCCTAAAAAAGAAGAAAAAATTGATTATAGTGAAAAGAATTTTTTTTCAGGGATTGACTTGATGAAAATTAAATACGGTATAGCAAATTTTTTAGCCCGTTTTACATATTCTTATAATTTTTTGAGATCCACGGCATATCTTTTAGATATTAATTTTGACAATAATTATAAAAATCTATCCTACTTTTATAAAAATCATGAAAATATTGACTATACCTTCAATTATATTGATAAAATTTTAAGTTATAAAGATGTAAAATCTTACATTGTTATCATCCCTATAATTCATGATATAAATATTTATCAAAAATATAAAGTTAACTATAAAAATCTTTATTGGTACAAAGAGATTAATAAATTAGCAGATATTAACAATTCAAAAATTATTGATCTAATGGATTTTGTTGATTTTAATATAAAGTCTAAATATTTTCATTCATGTGATGGACATTGGAATAATTATGGTAACGAATTTGCTGCAATTTCTTTTTTAAAAATTTATAGAGAGGACTGATATATCACTCAAATTTTTTCTCCATAGAAGAGAAAAAAAAACGAGTGACCTGAAAAAGACTTTTGTTTTATTTTTTTGAGGGGCGTTCTGTTTCTCGTCCCTTGATTAATAATATACAGAATATAACACTTTTTCAAAAACTTCGTGTAAAACTTCGTGTAGTGTTTTGCTCATTTTGCCGATTTCTTGACTTTCAACTTCGTGTATTTCTATAATGCACAGATTAAATAATGAAGTCATCAAATAAAAACATAAGTAACAAAAATGCCAGAGGTAGTGCGGCACAATTCTATGTTGCAGGAGAACTTTGTAGAAGAGACTTAGTTGCTGTAGTTACAATGGGTAATACTCCTAATACAGATGTTTTGTGTAGTAATGTAGAAGGCACCAAGTTTGTTCATATACAAGTTAAAACATTTCCACCTGGAAACAGAAAAGTAACAGTTGGAATGAAAGCGGAAAAAGACTTTGGTAAAAATTTTATTTGGGTTTTAGCAGGAATACCACCAAAAGGAGACAAAAGTGATTTTGTTTATTATGTTGTTCCATCAAGTGAGGTGTCTAAAAATGTTAAAAGAATGCACTTAGAATATATCTCTCAACCAGGTAAAAAAGGTCAACAAAGAAAAGATTCTAGTATGAGAGTTATTTTCATTCCACCTTTTAAAGATCCATCCGGATGGTCTATTGAGAAATACAAAAATAGATGGGATTTAATTGAAGACTTGCTAAGATAATAAATAGACAATTGGAATTGATTATGAAAGTAATTATCTTATATCTGTTTAAAGTATTAATTCTTATTTTTTTACACTCTAATTCACTTGCTGAGATAAAATATAAAACTTATAAGGAATTGCCTTGTAAATTTAATAACGCAGAAGTTGGAAACTCTGCATATCCAAGAGATGAAATTGATAAGACATATAAAAAAAAATTTAATAGATGTGTTGATAAAAGATATGGTTTTAAACCTTTGTTTTATCCTAAAGATGGAACATCGATTAGTGTAAAGTATAAAACCCCAATATTTGCAGTCACAGATTTTGAGTTTGTTTTTGGTAGAGACTATGGAGCACAATATAGATGTCATGTAAAAAAAGGAACCAAAGGTTTTAATAAAAAAATGGCAGGATCCATGAAGATTAAAGTTCCGGACCCTTATAATCCTGATGTCATGAGAAAATGTCAAAAACCTTATGATGGAATAGAATTAATTTTTAAGGATTTAAAATCTGGAGATCATATTAGATATTATCATTTATCTTCAACACCAGTTGTTCCTGGTTTTGGTGTTGGTAAGTGCAAACTACCTTTAATGAAAGATAGAACTTTAAATCATACAAGAAGTTATTTTTTTTGTGGTGGTGTATCTAAAGAAAAATTTAAAAAAGGAGAAATTATAGGATATTCAGGTTCCGCAGGAAATAAAGAACATTTTGGTTTTAATATTAAAAGAGATGGTAAATGGTTGATTGCACCCGAGGATCAGTCAGTTTGGGAGAGTTTACCTACAGAGTCAGAATTCTATTTATTGCCAGTTATGAGCAAAAAATATTTAAAAAAAATTGGTGTTTTAAATTAATTCTTTTAAAAAAATGTTATACGCGCAAATGCGACTATAACGGTTCGGAACTAGACTTCAAACTTCGTGTAAACTTCGTGTAAAACTTCGTGCTGTTCCTAATTTGATATTTCAATTGGATTAAGGGTTTCCGTTGGTAAAGGGGCGTTCTGTTGCCAGGTGCCCCAGACCCCGTTTACTTAATTAACAATGTTAATTAAGCAGCAAGTGCGTAACTTTCGTTAGCAATTATAAAATAGTCCTTTGCGGAGGTACAATTCCGGACGAAAGAATAGCTTTTAGTCACTCGTCGAATCTAGTTCACCCCCATAAGTTGTAAATGGTGGAGGTGGTGGGTACTGCCCCCACGTCCGCAATGGTTATTACGAAATTCGTTTATCGTCATAGTTGGAAATCCAACTTTATTAATATAAAAGGAAATGCAAGAGATTCAATAACATTCATGAAATTAACTAAAGAACAAATAGAAGATATAAAAAATCAACAATCACAAAGTAATTCAACAAAACGAGTAACTTCACCCGAATTAGAGAAAATTCTCTATGAGGCTCTCCCTGCTCTTGACCATGGTTTTGTAAGAGTTGTTGACTATATGGGAGATGATACTTCAATTGTTCAATCAGCTAGAGTTTCTTATGGTAAAGGAACTAAGCAAGTTTCTACAGATGCTGGTTTAATAAAATATTTAATGCGCCATTGGCATAGTACTCCCTTCGAGATGTGTGAAATTAAATATCATATCAAGCTGCCAATCTTCATTGCTCGTCAATGGATTAGACATAGAACTGCAAATGTGAATGAATATTCCGCAAGATATTCAATTTTAGACAAAGAATTTTATTTGCCATCTAAAGAAAATCTTGCAGCTCAATCAACTTCTAATAGGCAAGGGAGAGGAGATGTTCTTGAAGGTGAGCAGGCAGATGAGGTTTTGGAGCTTTTAAAGAAGGATGCAGAGAGAACATATAATAATTATGAAACAATGCTCAACGAAAAATACGATGGATCTACTATTGATAAAAATAAAAAGGGTTTAGCTAGAGAACTTGCAAGAATGAACCTAACATTAAATACTTATACTCAATGGTATTGGAAAACAGATTTATTAAATCTTATGAATTTCTTGAGATTAAGAGCAGATCACCATGCACAATATGAAATAAGGGTTTATGCAGATATTATGTTAGACACATTAAAAAAATGGGTTCCAATAACTTACGAAGCTTTTATGGATTATAGAGTTGGAGGAACTGAAGTTTCAGCAAAGGGAAAAATTATTATTCAAAAGCTTATAAAAGGTGAAGACGTAAATGTTGAAAGTTCTGAATTATCAAAAAGGGAGTGGAATGAGTTGATGTCAGCTTTTGATTTAACTGATAAGATGATTTAAATATTTTTTAAAAATTTATTTAATTTAAATTGACTTATAAGCCTGAAATTGACAGTTTAAGAGCTATATCAGTATTAGCAATTCTAGTTTATCACGCTAAAATTTACTTTTTCAATTCATTATTATTCCCGGGTGGTTACTATGGTGTAGACATTTTTTTTGTTATTTCGGGTTATTTGATCACAGCTATAATAATTAGAGAGAAAGTAAATAATAATAAATTTTCATTTAAAAATTTTTATTTTAGAAGAGCTCGTAGAATTTTTCCTGCTTTAATATTAGTATTAATAATTTCATTACCTTTAGCTTGGTATTCATTGATGCCATATTCTTTAATTGAATATTCAAAGTCGATAATTTATTCAATTATTTTTGTATCTAATTTTTTTTTTTATTTTACCGGACTTGAATACGGAGCTGTAAGTGGTTTATTAAAACCCTTATTGCATACTTGGTCTTTATCAGTAGAGGAACAGTTTTATCTTTTTTTTCCAATAATTTTAATTGTATTAATAAATTATTTTAAAAACAAAATATTTGTTCCTATATTTTTTATAGTAATTTTAAGTTTAATATTTGCACAATCACTTTTTATATTTAATCAAAACTTAAATTTTTATTTATTACCAAGTAGAATTTGGGAATTATTATTTGGTTCATTACTTTTTTTATATCAAAAAAATAATATTTTAAAAATCAGTAATTTAAAAAGTGATTTTTTTTGCATAATTGGAATTATTTTAATTTTTATCTCATTTAATTATTTTTATGAAGTTGATCCTAGCCCAAATATTAAAACCATTATCCCAATTTTTGGTGCAGCGTTAATAATCATTTTTGCAAAGAAAGATGCAACTATTACTAAGATATTAACTAATAAGATTATTTTAAGTGTAGGATTAATCTCATATTCATTATATTTATTTCATTATCCCATTTTCGCTTTTGTAAGGAACGTCAGATTAGCAGATAGTTCTTTTGATTATTTTTTAGTCGCAATAGTGATTTTTATTCTCTCAACACTTTCATATAACTTTATTGAAAAACCTTTTAGAGATAAAGAAAAGATTCCTGATAATATTTTTCTCTATGTTATTACTTTTTTAATTTCAGTTTTGATACTTTTGTCGATAATGATAATCAAAAACAATGGTTTTCAAAAACGATTTCCATCTCTAAACTCATTTAGTACTGATTACGAAATGTATTTAAAAAAAGATAGAGATCTCAAATACAAGTTAGGAAATCCGAAATTTGAAAAAATGAATAAAAAAAATGTTTTAATTATAGGAAATTCTCATGGAAGAGATACTTTTAACGCTCTTTATTTAAATAAAGAACTTTTTACTAATTACCAGTTTTCAATATTAGATACACAAATTAGTTGTTTGGAAAATATTTTTTACACATTAAAGATATGTGATAAAAAATTGAGCGATTCTCAAAAAAATATTTTAAATGAATCTGAAATCATATTATTGAGTACTTCATTTAAAACTACTGATATTGACAAATTAGAAAAAATAATTGAAAGCATATTAAAAAATAAAAAAAGGGTTATCTTACTTAATCAAAAACCGCACTTTTATTTTTACAATAACTTTTCTTTAGTTGATGAATTTTTTTTAAAATTTAATAGGCTTCCAAACGAAGAGGAGAAAATCATTATGGAAAAAAAATACTTTGACTCAATCTCTCAGGAAACTAGAAAAATAAATACAAGTTTAAAAAGCATTGCACAAAATAAAGAAATCAAATTATTTAATAAAGTAGAATTATTTTGCAATGAATTAAAGAGAAGATGCAAGTATTTAACTGATGACAATTACAAATTATTTTATGATCATAGTCATTATACTATTGAAGGATCCAAATATATTGGTAAAAAAATTTATGAGCTTCAATGGTTCAGATAAAGTGCTTTTATCTCATTAGCAAATTTTAAGTATATCTTAGAAATTTCATGTTCAGGATTAGCTTCAACTAATGGTATTCCATTATCGCTAGTTTTGCCAATATCAGGATTAATCGGTATTTCTCCTAAAAATTTTTTTTGAAATTTTTCAGCTGTTTTTTTAACTCCACCCTCACCAAAAATTTTATATTTTTTTCCATCATCTCCTATAAAAAAACTCATATTATCAACTAAACCTAAAATTTTAACACCAAGTTTATCAAACATTTTTATTCCTCTTATAACATCCAAAAGAGCTACCTCTTGAGGTGTACTTACAATTATTGCACCATCCATTACTATTTCTTGGGAAAATGTTAGCTGGGTATCGCCAGTGCCTGGTGGCAAATCGACGATGATAAAATCTAAATCTTTCCAATTTACTTTTTGTGTGAAAGTCCTAATCGCACTTGTTACCATTGGTCCTCGCCAAATCATAGGTGTTTGTTGATCAGCTAAGAAACCTATGGACATACACTGAATATCGTACTTATTAATAGGTTCTAATTTTTGTCCATCACTTTTTGGTTTCTCGTCAATTCCCAACATTTTTGGAATAGAGGGGCCATAAATATCTGCATCTAATAAACCAACTTTACATCCAACTTTTTTCAAAGCCAAAGCCAAGTTTGTTGCAAAGGTGGATTTTCCTACACCTCCTTTTGCGCTTGAAATTGCAATGGTAAACTTTGTGCCCTTAATTGGATTTTTCTCAGGCAATTTTCCACTCATTTTAGCTCTCATTGCGTCACTTAATTCTGGTTTTTCCTTTGGCACAAAGACATCTTAACTTGTTTTTCAATATAAAGACATTATATAGATTGCCATATGTCAGATAATTTCAAACAAAGTGGTGGTAGTCCTTGGGGCACACCTCCAGGCGGAAGTAGTGGTGGAAGCGGTAACGGCTCTGGCCGAGGCCCGACACCTCCAGACGTAGATAAAATTATTAGAGAGTTCCAAGAAAAAATTAAGAAATTTTTACCTGGCGGAAGTTCTTCAGGAGGAAAGCAAGCAATTTTAGTTTTGATTATTTTAGGTTTTGTCTGGTTGGCAAGTGGACTTTATAGAGTATTACCAGATGAGCAGGGTGTAGTTTTAAGATTTGGTAAATTTGTAAAAACAACCCAACCCGGATTAAATTATCATATACCGTTTCCAGTTGAATCTGTACTAACTCCAAAAGTCACAAAAGTTAATAGAATTGATATTGGTTTTAGATCTGAAAGAGACAGTGGATTTACCTCTCAGGGTGGAGTGGCTGATGTTCCACAAGAAAGCTTAATGTTAACCGGAGATGAAAATATAGTAAATATCGATTTTTCTGTTTTTTGGGTAATTAAAGATGCAGGTAATTTTTTATTTAAAATACAAGATCCAGAAGGAACAGTTAAAGCAGCTGCAGAGACAGCAATGAGAGAAGTAATTGCAAGATCTGATATTCAACCTATTTTAACTGAGGGTAGATCAGTCATAGAGACAGACACGCAAGAAATCATCCAAAAGATTTTAGATGAATACACTAGTGGTATTCAAATCACACAAGTTCAAACACAAAAAGCTGATCCACCAGATCAAGTAATTGATGCATTTAGAGATGTACAGGCTGCAAGAGCTGACATGGAAAGATCAAAAAACGAGGCTGAAGCTTATGCAAATGATGTTATCCCAAGAGCCCGAGGGGAAGCAGAAAAAATTTTACAAGCTGCCGAGGCTTATAAAAAAGAAGTCGTAGCAAAAGCTGAGGGTGAAGCAAGCAGATTTTTAGCAATTTATAATGAATATAAAAATGCCAAATCTGTAACACAAGAAAGAATGTATTTAGAAACTATGGAAAAAGTTTTAGCCGATATAGATAAAGTTATTATTGAAAAAAATGCAGGTTCGGGTGTAGTGCCATACTTACCATTACCTGAGTTGCAAAAAAAGAAAGTGACAAACTAATATGAACGCTGGGAAAATTACCACTGGAATTATTGTTGTTTTAGCAGCGATTGCATTCTTTTCAATTTTTATTGTTAAAGAGGTTAATCAGGCAATTGTTCTACAATTTGGTGATCCCAAAAGAATAATTTTAAAACCTGGATTAAACTTTAAACTACCTTTTATTCAAAACGTTGTCTTTTTAGATAAAAGAATACTAAATTTAGATACGCCACCAGAGGAAGTTATTGCATCTGATCAAAAAAGATTGATAGTTGATGCATTTGCTAGATTTCAAATAGTTGATCCTCTTAAGTTTTATATTTCAGTTGGAAATGAAAGGGTTGCTAGATCAAGACTGGCTACAATTATCAATTCAAGAATTAGGAACGTTCTTGGACAACAAGAACTTCAAACTCTTCTTTCAGAAGATAGAACAAAACAAATGGCTTTAATTCAAGAAGGCGTAAATAATGAGGCAGAAAATTTTGGAATAAAAATAGTAGACGTTAGAATTAAAAGAGCAGATCTTCCCCAAGCTAACAGTGATGCAATTTTTAGAAGGATGCAGACAGAAAGAGAGAGAGAAGCAAAAGAATTTAGAGCAAGAGGAGCTGAAATGGCCGTCACCATCACATCGACTGCTGACAAAGAAGTAACTGTAATTTTAGCTGAGGCTCAAAAGAAATCAGAAATTATGAAAGGTGAAGGAGATGGTAAAAGAAATAATATTTTTGCTGCCGCGTTTGGACAAGATCCAGAATTCTTTGCATTTTATAGAGCTATGCAGGCTTATGAAAAAGCTTTAATAGGTGGAGAAACATCTCTAATTTTATCTCCAGATAGTGAATTCTTTAAATTTTTTGGAAATATAAAACCTCAAACAGAGTAAAATTTAATGAAAGAATTGATCATAGCATTTGGTCTATTCTTATTCATTGAAGGTATTTTATATGCCTTATTTCCATCAAAAATGAGGAATATGTTAAAAAAGCTTGAGTTAATTAAAGATGGTCAATTACGTACTGGTGGATTAATTTTTGCTTTAATAGGATTTATAATTATTTATTACGCAAAAAGTTAAAATGATGAAAATAAAAGCCATATTTCTCTCTTTAATATTAATATTAAATTTTTCATCAGTATCAAATTCTCAAAATGTTCCTAATTCATTTGCAGATTTAGCTGAAAAATTAATGCCTTCAGTAGTGAATATTTCAACAACCCAAACTGTTGTCGAGAGAAGCAATCCCTTCCCAAATTTTCAATTTCCACCTGGATCACCATTCGGTGATATGTTTAAAGAATTTGGAACTCCACAAGAAAGACAATCTTCAGCTTTAGGTTCTGGGTTTATTATAGATAAAGAGGGAATAGTGGTAACTAATAATCACGTAATTGAAGGTGCAGAGGACATTGTTGTGCAGGTAAACGGAGAAAAAAAATTTAAAGCGAAAGTTATTGGTGCTGATCCACTTTCAGATATTGCAGTTTTAAAAATTGAGTCAAAAGAAAAATTTTTACCTGTAAGATTTGGTGACTCTGATAAAGCAAGAATAGGTGATTGGGTTATAGCTATTGGAAATCCATTTGGGTTAGGTGGCACCGTAACCTCAGGAATAATTTCTGCAAGAAATCGATCAATTGGATTATCAAGATATGAAGACTATATTCAAACAGATGCATCTATAAACTCTGGTAATTCAGGAGGTCCTTTGTTTGATATGAATGGTGATGTGATCGGAATTAATACTGCAATTCTTGGAAGAAGTGGAAATGTTGGGATAGGTTTTTCAATACCATCTAATAGTGCAAAAATTGTAATTGATCAATTAATTGAATTTGGGGAGACAAAAAGAGGATGGCTTGGAGTAAGAATTCAAGATGTAACAAAAGAAATTGCAGAAGTTGAAAAATTAGATGAACCAAGAGGAGCGCTAGTAGCAAGTGTTGCACCTAATAGTCCATCTGAAAAAGCCGGAGTTAAAAGTGGAGATATTATTTTGGAATTCAATGGTGAAAAAATAAATCAAATGAAAGAACTCCCAATAATCGTTGCAAGAACGGAAGTTGGAAAAAAAGTGAAAGTAAAAATTTGGAGAAATAAAAAAGAAATTGTCAAAACTATTACACTTGGAAGATTAGAGACATCTGAGGATTTTAAAATTTCAGAAAAAAAAGAGGAAACACCAAAAGAAACTTTAGTTGAAAACCTTAAAATTAAAGTTAGAAAACTTTCTGATCAGGATATTAAATCTAGAAATTTACCAAACCAAACAAGTGGATTAGTTATCACAAGTATTGAAAAAGATAGTCCTTTAGTTGGCTCTATAGAGGTGAATAGTATTATTTTAGAAGCGCAGAAGAAGAAAATACGATCAGTTGAGGACTTAAATCAATCTCTTAAACAAGTTCTTAATAGTAATCAAAAGACTATTTTACTTGTAATCTATAATAGTCAAAATCAAAAAAGATATATAGGTGTTAAATTAGATTAGTTTATGGATTTTAAATCCAAAATTATTTTAATTTATGGACCTACCGCTTCTGGAAAATCTAAATTTGCAATTAAATTAGCTAAAAAGATTAAAGGCCAAATTATAAATGCTGATAGTATGCAAGTTTATAAAGAATTAAAGATTTTGACAGCAAGACCATTTAAACAAGACCAGCAAAAAATAAAACATCATTTATATGGATTTCAAAGTGGCAAAAAAAACTTCTCTACTGGTGATTGGCTTAAATTAGTTAACTATAAAATTTTATACTGTAAAAAAATGAAAAAAACCCCAATACTAGTTGGAGGCACTGGCCTATATTTCAAAGCTCTGACAGATGGCTTGGTAAATATTCCAAAAATTCCTAGCAATTTCAGAAATGAAATAAGAAATTTACATAAGAGAATAGGACAAAAAAAATTTTTTTTAAAACTATTAAAAATAGATCCTTTGGTCAAAGATCGAGTTAACTACTTAGATGTACAAAGATCTATAAGAGCATATGAAATTAAATCATTTACAAAAAAATCTATGATCGATTGGTTTAAAAATACAAAGTCAAATTATGATCATAATGACTTTTTTAAAATCTGTATTGATTTTCCAAGGAAAGATCTAATTGAGAGAATAAATAAGAGGACTGAGAATATGATTAAATCAGGTGCAATTTTAGAAGTTAAAAAGTTTATCAAATTGAGAGTTCCAAAAAATAAAAGCCTTAGTAAAGCAATTGGAATTAGTGAGATTAAGCAATATCTCCAAAAAAAAATCCAAACGGAACAATTAATAGAGAAAATATCAATAAAGACTAGGCAATATGCCAAAAGACAGAGCACCTGGGCTCGCGGAAATATGAAAGATTGGATTAAAGTTAATCCTGAAGGTTTGTATAAGCTCTTAAAAAAAATTTAGATATTCTCTACTTAGCCTTGACCAATTAGCACAACTTCAGCTAGATTGCTTGAATGTCTAAATTATATACCGGTGCAGAAATTGTATTTAAATGTCTTGAAGATCAGGAGGTTGAATATATTTTTGGTTATCCAGGTGGTGCAGTCTTGCCAATTTATGATGAACTTAAAAATCATTCATCGATAAAGCATATACTTGTAAGACATGAGCAAGGAGCAGGTCACGCTGCAGAGGGATATGCAAGATCATCAGGCAAACCTGGAGTAGTTTTAGTTACATCTGGACCAGGTGCTACTAATGTTGTTACAGCATTAACCGATGCGTACATGGACTCAGTTCCTTTAGTTTGTATCTCTGGTCAAGTACCTACTCATTTGATAGGCACCGATGCATTCCAAGAGTGTGATACGACAGGAATTACAAGACCTTGTACAAAACATAATTGGTTAGTTAAAGATATTAAAGATTTATCAAAAGTTATGCATGAGGCTTTTAAAGTTGCAACAACAGGGAGACCTGGACCTGTGTTAATTGATATTCCTAAAGATATACAATTTGCAAAAACTAATTATTCAAAATTTAAAAAAGAAAAAAAACTAAATGGAAAAATACATAATAAATTTTCTCAAAATGAAATTGATCAATTGATTGATTTAATTTCAAAAGCAAAAAAACCAGTTGTATATACAGGGGGTGGAGTAATAAATTCAGGCCCAGAGGCTAGTGAAACTTTAAAAGAGTTTGTAAGATTAATTGGTTTTCCTATCACATCAACTTTGCAAGGCCTAGGTGCATTTCCAGGGGAGGATAATCAATTTATTGGAATGCTAGGTATGCATGGAACTTATGAAGCAAATAATGCAATGCACGATTGTGATTTGTTAATTAACATTGGTGCAAGATTCGATGATAGAATTACAGGTAAGATAGATGAGTTTTCACCAAAATCAAAAAAAGTTCACATTGATATTGATCCATCATCTATAAATAAAATAATCAAAGTAGATCTTGCAATAGTTGGAGATGTTAATGAAGTGATAAAATCAGCTATTAAAAAAATAAATAAGAAACAAAATGGATTAAAAGACTCTAATAAGCAAAGAATTTCGAAATGGTGGGAACAAATCCAGAAATGGAGAACGAAAGACTCTTTAGGTTTTATTAATAGCGATAAAGAGATCAAGCCTCAACATGCTGTAAAAAGATTATATGAATTAACAAAAAATCAAGATGCCTTTATAACAACCGAGGTTGGCCAACATCAAATGTGGGCTGCTCAACATTATAAATTTAATAAACCTAACAGATGGATGACATCAGGGGGTCTTGGGACTATGGGATATGGACTTCCAGCAGCAGTAGGTGTTCAAATTGCACATCCAGATAAACTTGTAATCGATATTGCAGGTGAAGCATCAGTTTTAATGACAATGCAAGAAATGTCTACAGCAGTTCAATATAATTTACCTATCAAAATATTCATCTTGAATAACCAGTACATGGGTATGGTTAGACAATGGCAAGAACTTCTTCATGAAAAGAATTATTCAGAAAGTTATTCTGAAGCTTTACCTGATTTTGTTAAATTAGCCGAGGCTTATGGATGCAAAGGTATCAAGGCTAATAATCCTCGAGAATTAGATGATAAAATTAAAGAGATGCTTGATTATAAAGGCCCGGTAATATTTGATTGTCATGTAGATCCTAATGAAAATTGTTTTCCAATGATACCATCTGGAAAGCCTCATAATCAGATGATTTTAGGTCCAAATGATAAAAAGGAAAATAAGATTTCCGGCAAAGGGAAATCATTAGTTTAATGTCATCTCCAAAATCAGCATACAGCATACCCACTAAGAAAGGTAAATTAGATACTCATATATTTGTGGTATGGGTAGATAATGAGTCAGGTGTGTTGGCAAGAGTAGTTGGTTTATTTTCAGGAAGAGGTTATAACATAGAGTCTTTAGCTGTTGCAGAAGTTGATGCAGCGAAAAATATTTCAAGAATTACAATAGTAACAACAGGAACACCACAAGTGATTGATCAAATAAAACTTCAACTAAAAAAACTAGTTCCAGTTCATAAAGTAGCAGATTTTAAAAGAGAAGATAAAAAAGTAATATTTAAAGAGATGGCATTATTAAAGATCGTTGCTCAGAAAAAAAAGATAGAAAAGTGTCTTAAGGAATGCAAAAAATTTAACCCAGTAATTTTAGACAAAACAAATAAATCAGTGGTTGTACAAATAACTGCTTTAAGAAGAGAAATTGATAGAATGAGTAAAAAATTAAAACCCTATGGTCTTACAAGCACTTCAAGAACTGGGGCAATAGCAATGACCAGAGGTGCTGACACATTTAAATAATTTATAAAGGAGAAGAAAAAATGAAGATGTTTTATGAAAAAGATGCTGATGTAAACTTAATTAAAGACAAAAAAGTTGCTATTTTCGGTTATGGAAGTCAAGGACATGCCCATGCTCTCAATTTAAAAGATAGTGGAGTAAAAGAGGTAGTTGTTGCTTTAAGAGATGGTTCAGCAAGTAAAGCTAAAGCAGAGTCAAAAGGTTTAAAGGTAATGAACTTGTCCGATGCAGCAGAATGGGCTGACGTTTGTATGATTTTAACTCCTGATGAACTTCAAGCATCAATATATAAAAATCATATCGAACAAAGAATTAAAGAGGGTACAAGTTTAGCTTTTGCTCACGGTTTAAATATTCATTATGATTTAATCAAAGCGAGAAAAGATTTAGATGTATTTATGGTTGCTCCTAAAGGACCTGGACACCTTGTAAGAAGTGAATTTGAAAAAGGGGGTGGAGTTCCTTGTTTAATGGCTGTCCATCAAGACGGCACAGGTAAAGCAAGAGATTTAGCTCTTTCTTATGCATCAGCTATTGGAGGAGGAAGATCCGGAATTATTGAAACCACTTTCAAAGATGAATGTGAAACAGATTTATTTGGAGAACAAACTGTTCTTTGTGGAGGTCTTGTAGAATTAATTAAAAATGGTTATGAGACGTTAGTTGAGGCAGGATATGAACCCGAGATGGCATATTTCGAGTGTTTGCACGAGGTAAAATTAATCGTTGATCTTATTTATGAGGGTGGAATTGCAAATATGAATTATTCAATTTCAAATACTGCAGAGTATGGTGAGTATGTTTCAGGACCTAGAATTATCAATAAGGAAGAAACCAAGAAAAGAATGAAAGAAGTACTAGAGGACATTCAATCTGGAAAGTTTACCAAACAATGGATGGATGAGTGTAAAAATGGTCAAAAGAATTTTCTTAAGACCAGAGAGGAATTAGCAAAGCATTCTATAGAAACAGTCGGTACCAAACTAAGAGCTATGATGCCTTGGATTGGTAAGAAGAAATTAGTGGATAGCGATAAGAAGTAAAATATTGATTAAATTGGGCTAAAATAATTATTTTATTTTGCAATCTAAACGATAGGTTGTATATTTCGAGCACTAAAAATATTTATATGTCTGAGAAAGATAAAGATAAAGTATTTATTTTCGATACAACTATGAGGGATGGTGAACAATCACCAGGTGCCTCAATGAGCGTTGAAGAAAAAATTCAGATTTCAAGAGTTTTCGATGAAATGGGAATTGATATAATTGAGGCTGGTTTTCCAATATCATCCCCGGGTGACTTTGAAGCTGTAAGCGCAATCAGTAAAAGTGTA